>NZ_DBNGPQ010000142.1:0-103060 GCF_057122925.1 Umezawaea sp.
GGTCGTCTACCAGCCCGACGACCACATCACCGGGGAACGGCTGGAAGAACTCACCAGGCGGATCACCGCGGGCCACGTCGACGGGCCTGCGAAGGTGCGACACCTGCGGTCGCTGTCCTGAATCCGCTCCTCGACTCCTGCCGTGCGATCACGGCGGCAGGCAGCAGGTGCACCCGGTCCGCCGCTCTCAGGCGTGTCCGGTCAGGGCGTCCGCCCCGTCAGCGCGAGCAGCCGCGTCTGCGGGTCGGCGGCGTCCGGGACGGCCACGGCCGGTCCGAACAGCCCGGCCGCCCGCCACTCCTCGGCGTTCGGCGAGACGTGCTCCAGCACCGCCCTGGCCAGGCCGGGGTTGATCCGCTCGTCCGCGCCGACGGCTCGGGCGAGGTCCCACGAGTGCACGGCCAGGTCGGTCGTCATCTGCCAGCCGTACTCCACGGCGGTGCTCTTGCCGCTGCTCAGGTGCACCGGCCGCTGGAGCGCCTTCGGCGTGATCCACGCCTCGCGCGCGGCGGCGGCGGCGAGCACCCAGGAGTGCAGCGGGTCGCTCCCGAGGTTGTCGTGGTCGAACCGGTCGCCGACCTGCTCGACCGTGCACCCGGCCAGCAGTTCGGGTGCCCACAGCTGCTCCTGGACCAGGTGGCCCACGAGGTCTCTGACCGACCACTTCTCGCACGGCGTGCCGAGCGCCCAGTGTTCCGGACGCACCCGCCGCACCCGTCGGTCGAACTCGGTGATGGCCAGCCCGTGTGCCTCGATCAGATCCACGTGACGAGTGCACCAAAGGATTTCGGGGTACGCACCTCGAAGAAGTGGCCTGGGCCACATGGTGGACCGCCGGTTTCGGCCGGTGCACCCGTACGGCCTAATCTGCGTGGTCGGCACGTCGACGTGCCGACACGACGTGAGGAGATGAGCTTTGAGCGCCACCAGCGCGGCCGAGGCACCGCGGCGCGGGTTCCTCGGACACCCCAGAGGACTGAGCACGCTCTTCTTCACGGAGCTCTGGGAGCGGTTCTCCTACTACGGCATGAAGGCGATCCTCGCCTACTACCTGTACTACTCGGTGTCCGAGGGCGGGCTGGGCGTCGACAAGGGCGCCGCGCTGTCGCTCGTCGCCATCTACGGCTCGTCGGTGTACATGTCCGGCGTCGCGGGCGGGTGGCTCGCAGACCGCGTGCTCGGCAGCCAGCGGGCCGTGCTGCACGGCGGCGTGCTGATCATGCTCGGGCACGTCGCGCTCGCGGTGCCGATCGGTCTGGCGGGCGTCTACCTCGGCCTGGTCCTGATCGTGCTCGGCACCGGGCTGCTGAAGCCGAACGTGTCGAACATCGTCGGCGACCTCTACGGCGAGCACGACCCGAGGCGGGACGCGGGTTTCTCGATCTTCTACACGGGCGTCAACCTCGGCGCGTTCATCGCCCCGCTGGTCTGCGGCTTCCTCGGCCAGCAGGTCAACTGGCACCTCGGGTTCGGCGCCGCCGCCGTCGGCATGGCGTTCGGCCTCGTGCAGTACCAGGTGGGCCGCAAGCACCTCGGCGAGGCGAGCGACCGCCCCGCCAACCCGCTGCCCGACGCCGACCGCGCCCGCGTCCTGGGTCGGATCACCGCGGTCTCGCTCGGCGTGGTCGCCGTGCTCGGGGTGCTGATCGCGACGGGCCTGCTGTCCGGCGAGGGCGTCGTCAACCTGCTCAGCGTCGTGTCCGTCGTCCTGCCGGTCGTCTACTTCACCGTGATGATGCGCAGCCCCAGGACCACCCCGGTCGAGCGCACCCGGCTCGTCGCCTACATCCCGCTGTTCATCGCCGCGGTCATCTTCTGGCTGCTCTACGAGCAGGCCGCCACGGTGATCGCGGCCTTCGCCGACACGAGCGTCCGGAACAGCATCTTCGGCATCGAGTTCCCGCCGTCGTTCTTCCAGTCGATCAACCCGGTGATGATCATCGTGTTCGCGCCGCTGTTCGCGCTGCTGTGGATGAGGCTGGGCACGCGGCAGCCCGCGACGCCGCGCAAGTTCAGCGGCGGTCTGCTGTTCGTCGGGCTCTCGTTCCTCGTCGCGATGGCGGCGAGCCAGGCGGGCGGACCGGACGACGAGGTGTCGCCCCTGTGGCTCGTGCTGGTGTTCTTCGTGATGACCTGCGGTGAGCTGCTCCTGTCCCCGGTCGGCCTCTCGGTGACCACCAAACTGGCCCCGCGCGCGTTCGCGGCGCAGACGATGGGCCTGTTCTTCCTGTCCAGCGCCGCGGGCCAGGGCATCGGGGCGCAGGTGGTGAAGCTCTACAGCGACGACGCGGCGGTGGCGTACTTCGGGATCCTCGGCGCGGTCGCCATGGGGCTCGGCGTGCTGCTGCTCGTGTTCTCACCGAAGATCAGGGAACTGATGCGCGGCGTCGACTGAGGCGGGGAAGAAATCGCGGAGGCCCGCCGCGGCGGCGGTGCGGCGGGTCGTCCGCTTCACTCCAGAATGCCCTACTCCGTGGAGCGCCGAGCCTTTATCGCCCTGAACGGGTGGGTGACGTCAATTCTTGTCGACGGCGAGTGATCGCTGTGGCACTCCCACGTTCACCGGGAAGTGCAGAGCACCCCTGATGGTGGGGGAGGGGCGTCGGGACATCGGCCCCGCCGCCCGCAGTCCGGGGAACCGGCGGAACAGCCCGCGCACCGCCGCGGCGGCCTCCATGCGGGCCAGGTTCGCGCCGAGGCAGTAGTGGATGCCCGACGAGAACGCCAGGTGCTTGCCGAGGTCCTCGCGGTCGGGGTCGAACCGGTGCGGGTCGGTGAACACCTTCGGGTCGCGGTTCGCCGCCGCCAGGATCATCATCACCGGCTGCCCGGCGGACATCCGCCGCCCCAGGAGTTCCACCGGCTCCAGCGGCACGCGCGCGACGTACTGCACCGGCGGGTCCCACCGCAGCGCCTCCTCGACCACGCGGTCGGCGTAGGACGGGTCGGCCAGCAGCTTCTCCCGCACCCCTGGGTGCCCGAGGACGGCGTTGGCCGCCGTGCCGATGAGGTTCACCGTCGTCTCGAAACCCGCCACGAGCAGCAGTTCGGTGGTGGCGATCAGGTCGTCCAGCGCGAGGTCGTCGTGCGCGACCAGTTCGCTGACGATGTCGTCGCCCGGCTCGCGCCTGCGGTGCTCGACCAGCCCGCCGAGGAACTCGTCGAACTCGCGCAGCGTGTCCTGGAGCAGCCGCAGCTCCCGCGTGTCCCGCACGCCGTCGATGGAGCTGACCAGCGCCGTGCCCCAGCGGATGAAGCTCTCGTGGTCGCTCGACGGCACGCCGAGCAGGTCGGCGATCACCTGGACCGGCACGCGCTTGGCGAAGTCGTCGACCAGGTCGAACGTGCCCTTCGCCTCCGCGCGGTCGAGGAAGTCCTCGATGACGCGCTCGATCGCGGGCATCTGCTGCCGCAGCGCGCGGGGCGTGAACCAGCCGCCGACGTACTTGCGCAGCCGCGTGTGGTCGGGCGGGTTGCGCATGAGGAACGAGGTCTTCAACGGGTTCACCAGCACGCGGCCGTCCGCGGTGTAGGCCGTCTCGTCGATCATCGACATGTCCGACGGCGAGAGGATGCCCCACCGGGGGTCGCGCAGCACCTCGCTCGCGATGGAGTGCTCGGCCGTCATCAGCAGCCCGAGCCTGGTGGGCACCAGTTCACCCTTGGCGCGCACCGATTCGTACAGCGGGTACGGGTCCTTCTTGGAGGACTTCCGGAACAGCTTCGCGCCCGGATCGCCCAGCGCGCCGTAGACGGCCACCATCCCGCGCCCCAGTGCGAGGATCGCGGTGTTCTTCAGTTGAGACGGCATGCGTCCACGGTGACGCCAACGCGAAGAGTGTTCAAGTACCTCGGCGCGCGGGTTCCCGCCGAGCCGCCTCCCGGACCTGGAACACCTTCCGCACGCCGTCGGGGATCGCGGTGTGCCGCAGTTCCAGCGTGCCGACGGCGACGTACCGGTTCCACCCGGTCGCGACGGGAACGCCGTCCACGTCGACGTCGAAGCCGAGCGTCACCGACGTGGTGCCCATCGACCTCACCCGCACGCCGATCTTGAGCAGGTCGTCGAACCGCGCCGAGCCGGTGAGGCGCAGGGACGCCTCCTCGACGACGAACTCGACGCCGGTGCGCTCCAGCTCCTTGTAGGAGCCCAGCAGCGAGCGCAGGGTCTCGACCATCGCGGCCTCGAAGAAGACGGGGTACCGGGAGCTGTGCACCACACCCCGGTGGTCGCAGTCGGCCGGGCGCACCCGCACCCGGTGGACGTGGGCAGGGCGAGCAGGAGCCATGACTCGGATACTGGCCGATCCCCACCCGTTGGCCAAGCACGGTTCCGTCACGGTCGGTGTCCGTCCGGTCGCGGTGCTTGACGACGGTGGCTCAGCCGCGCAAGACTCTCGGCTACTAAGAAGATTGGTGGACAAGAGGTGATCGTGGTGACCCAGCCGGTGCTCCGGGTGTCGGACCAGGAGCGGGAACAGGCCGTCGTGGTGCTGAACCAGGCCGTCGCCGAAGGGCGGCTGACGTGGGAGGAGCACTTCGACCGCGTCCAGGCCGTCTACGCCGCGCAGGTCTCCACCGATCTCGCCCCGGTGCTCGCCGACCTCGCCGTGACCGCCGCGCCGCAACGGGTCCACGCCGTGGCCAGCAAGATCCACAGCGCTCCGGTGTCCCGGCGCGTCGAGGCGCGGGCGACGTTCGGCGCCGTCGTGCTCGACCTGTCCGGCCTGCCCGCGGGGGAGCGGGTCGAGGTCGAGGCGTCGTCGTTCTGCGGCAAGGTCACCGTGCTGGTGTCCGAGGCGGCCGTGGTGCTCGACGGCGGCACGGCCCGGTTCGGCAAGCGCGCCCTGCCCGGCGCGCCGACGGCGGCGGGCGGCCCGGTCATCACCGTCACCGGCAGGTCCACGCTCGGCAACCTCAGGGTCGTGCGCCCCGACTCGCACTGGGCGCGGTACGCCGTGAACTAGCCGCGAACCCCAGGACGGCGGCGGCGACCTGCGTCGCCGCCGCCAGCAGGAACACCGCCGCCGGGTCGTGCAGCCCGCCGCCGACGGCAGCGCCCACGGCGAACGCGCCGATCTTCAGGCTGGCCCCGGTGGTCGACACCTGGCCGAGCAGCGTCGGCGGGGTGTACCGCTGGCGGGCGGTGATGATCGACGTCAGCGTCGGCCCCTGCGCGAGCCCCACGAGCACGCCGAGGCCCAGCAGCACCCCGAAGCCCGGCGCGAGCGGCCACGTCGCCAGCGCCACCCCGGACGCCGCCACCGTCGCGAACACCACCTGCTCCGGCCTCCAGCGGGGCAGGTGGCGGCGCAGCGACAGCAGGCTCACCACGCACCCGACCTCCATCGCCGCCCACACGAACCCGGCCGCGCCCCCTGGGTGCCCGAGCGCCGCGACGTGCACCGGGAGCGCGGTCGCCAGCAGTCCGATCGCGCCGTGGCCGAGGACCGTGGCCAGGGTCGCGCCGCGCAGCGGGGGCGTGGTCACCAGGTGCCGCGTCCCGTCGCGCACCGCCCGCCGCAGCGGCGGGTGCTCGACGGCCTCGTGCGGCGGCACCCCCAGCCCCAGCGCGCACAGCCCCGCCACGAGCGCCAGGACGCCGATGACCACCACCGGGCCGTCCCCGCCGACCACGGCGGCCAGCACCCCCGTCAGCGCGGGTCCGCCGAGCGCGGCGGCGTTGAACAGCAGCGCGTCCGCCGCCGTCGCGCGCGGCAGGTCGGTGGCCAGCCTCGGCAGCAGGCTGGTGAAGCCGCCGCTGGTCATCGGCAGCGTGATCCCGGCCAGGAACGCGAGCCCCAGCACCACGGCCGACGGCGCCCCGCCTGCCGCCACGAGCAGCGCGGCCGTCGTCGCGGCGAGCAGGAACTGGTTGCCCGCCAACGCGATCAGCGGCCTGCGGGTGCGGTCCAGCCACGCGCCGAGCAGCGGGCCGGACACGATCGACGGCACCGTGTACGCGGCCACCGCGGCACCCGCCAGCACCTGGCTGCCGGTGCGCGCCAACACGAACAGCACCAGCGCGAGCCCCACCATCTCGTCCGCCAACCGGGCCAGGCCGGCGGACAGCAGGTACACGCGCACCCGATCACCCTAGTGCGGCGCTGATCACGGACGGTCGAAGCGCTTAGCCATTTCGAGTACGTACCGCACCTGAGCGGTGACTTCACGTGTACCGCGTTTTACGGTGATCACATGACTGAGTACACCGACGAGGAACGCCAGACGCTCCGCATCGCGGTCTACGGTGCGGCACTGCTGGTGTCCAACGCCGATCCGGGTTCCATGGAGGTGGAGGGTTCCGCGAGCGCCAAGGCGATCAAGGAGCTTTCCCCGGAGTTGCAGGAAGCGCTCGGGACCGAGTTCCCCAAGCTCCCCAGGGGTCCCGTCTCGCAGATCGAGGACGCGGTGCTGTCCGCGCTGAGCGAGTCGATGGCGATCCTCAGGGCGAAGGCGCCCAGGGTCGGCCGCACGTTCCCGTCGGCGGTGGTGTCGGTGTGCGACGCGGCGGCGTCGGCCGACGGCAGCGTGTCGCGGGTCGAGAGCGCGGCCATCACCAAGGTCAAGGCCGCGCTCGCGGTCTGAGCCGGTCAGGGGGTGCGTCGCCTGCGGCGCACCGTCTCCTCCACCAGGTCGAGCACCGGCCCGAGGTCGTCGGCGGGCAGGCCCATCGCGAGGTGGGAGACGAGGCCTTCGAGCACGAGTTCGAGGAAGCTGGTGAGGACGTCGACGTCCACGTCGTCGCGCAGGTTCCCCGCTTCCCGCTGGCGCAGCAGGCGTTCACGGGTCGCGCGGGTGAGCTGCGACGAGCGCTCCGCCCAGCGGGCGCGGAACTCCGGGTCGGTGCGGAGTCGTCGCGACACCTCCAGGCGGGTGCCGAGCCAGTCGGCCGGGTGGTCCTCCGTGGACGGTTCCTGGACCATCAGGAGGTCCCGCATCACCTGCACGAGCCCCTGCGCCGCCACCACGTCCGCCATCCGGAGCGCGTCGTCCTCCGCCAGGGCGAGGAACAGCGACTCCTTGTCCCGGAAGTGGTGGAAGATCGCCCCGCGGGACAGGCCGGTAGCCTCCTCCAGCCGCCTCACCGTCGCGCCCTCGTAGCCGTAGCGCGCGAAGCAGGCGCGTGCTCCGTCGAGGATCTGGCGGCGACGGGCGTCGAGATGGTCCTGGCTGACCCTGGGCATCTCGCGATGGTCCCAGCACCGACTGCGGAAATCCAATCCGTACGTACGGATTGTGACGCTGCGGCCCCGCCCATCCACGTGATCCTTTGGGGTGGATTAGCGGCGTCGAAGTCGAACACCCAGGTCAGACCGCAATATCGTCACCAACCGTGGATGCACCTGGAGACTTTCGGCCGTCAGCCGCCCGCACGCGTGAGCCGGGCGACGAGGCGCGGGCCGTCCGGACGCGGCGCTGGCTGGACCCGGCCGCGCTCGCCGAGGGGCTCGGCTGGTCGACGGCCGCGCCGTCGACGCCGGGGGCGGGCTCCAGGGGCGCGGCCGTGGTCGACCTCATCGGACTGATCGGCTCCTGCCGGGGCGACGGGGCGTCGCTGGACCGCACCCCCACCACCGCGGGCGAGCCGGGGTACACCGTCCGGACCCGCCTCGACGGCGTCCGGGCGCTGGTCGCCGACGAGCGCAGGGCCGCGGCCGTGGTGGCCTACGAGGCGATGCGCGTCCCCGGTCTCCTCCAGACCGGGGACTACGCACGGGCGATCACCCGGTCCGGCGGCGAGTCCGCCGAACCGGCGGTGAGCGCCCGGACGGAGCGCCAGGAGGTCCTGCGGGGATCCGGGCCGCCGCGGGCGAGGTTCTTCCTCCACGAGGCCGCGCTGCACAACGGGGTCGGCGACCGGCGGGTCATGGCCGCCCAACTGCTGCGACTCGTCCTGCTGGGCGAGCGGGACCACGTCGAGATCCGGCTGGTGCCGTTCCGGGTCGGCAACCGGGACTGGATGACCAACCCCTTCCGGCTCGTGGAGTTCGAGGACGGCGAGCCGGTGGTCCACGCGGCGGGCCTCACCTTCAGCGTCCGGTCCGGGCGTCCCGACGTGGTCGAGCGGCACCTGCGCGTGATCGGCGACCTGCACCGCCTGGCGCTGGACGCGGGGGAGTCGCGGTCGGAGTTCGTCCGCTGGGCCGACCACTACGAGCGGTCGCGGGCCTGACCCGCGCGAGTGCGGTGGACGGCGTTCCCGGCTCCCGCGGGAGGAGCGCTAACGTCGAGCACGTGGAGGATCGGGTTCGTGCTGCGCTGTCCGGCCTGCCCGGTGTGGCCCTGGCGCTCGGCGGGTCGAGGGCTCGGGGCAACGCGAGCCCGGACTCCGACTACGACATCGGCCTGTACTACGAGTCGCCGCCGGACTTCGACGCGATCCTCGCCGCGGTGGCCGGGCTCGGCGAGGTCATCGGCTTCGGCCGGTACGGCGAGTGGGGTCCGTGGATCAACGGCGGCGTCTGGGCCGGGGTCGACGGCGTCAAGGTCGACGTCCTGCTGCGCGACGCCCGCCGGGTCCGCGAGGTGGTCCTGGAGTGCGCGGCGGGCAGACCGGAGATCCACCACCAGGTCGGCCACCCGCACGGGTTCGTCACGGCGATCTACGCGGGCGAGGTGGCGCAGTGCGTGCCGCTGCACGACCCGCACGGGCTGCTCGCCGACCTGCGCGCGCTGACCGACCCGTACCCCGAGCCGCTGGCCGAGGCGTTGATCAGCCGGTTCGGCTGGGAGGTCGACTTCGCCCTGGACACGGCCGAGTCGGCGGCCGGGCGGGGCGACACCGCCTACGTGACGGGCTGCGTCTACCGGGCCGTCGCGTGCCTCACGCAGGTGCTGTTCGCGCGGGAGCGGCGCTACCTGACCAACGAGAAGGGGTCGGTGCGGCTGGCGGGCGAGTTCGCACCGGGCTACCCGGAGGCCGTCGAGCGGGCGCTGGGTCACCTCGCGGGCGACCTGCCCGCCGCGCTGCGCTCGACGCGCGCGCTCGCCCGCGACCACCTACGGTGAAAGCAACCGCTTTCCATCAGCCTGGTGCAGACCATTGACACGCGAGGGGGCGACTGGTGTGATCCGAACAGTAAGGAAAGTTTCCTTACTTTAACGAGGATTCCTCAACCGTCGCCGCGGACGTCCCACCCCTGCTCGCGGGAGGCACTCAAGTGGTACCGAGGAACAGCGGGCGGCCCCGTGCCGCGTGCGCCATGACCGCAGCCGCGGCGACAGCGTTGGCCGCGGTGTCCCTGCCGGGGGTGGCCTCGGCCGCGCCCACCCGCTACGAGGCCGAGAACGCCGCGCTGTCGCGGGCCGTGGTGGAGTCGAACCACGCGGGCTTCTCCGGCTCCGGGTTCGTGAACCCGGACAACACCGTCGGCAGCTCGGTCGAGTTCACCGCGACGGCCGCGCAGGCCGGTCCGGCGACGCTCACCATCCGCTACGCCAACGGCACCGCGGACAACCGGCCCGCGGACGTCTCCGTGAACGGCGAGGTCGTCCAGGACGACCTGGCGTTCCCGGCGACCGGTGCGTGGACGACGTGGGCGAACCTGACGACCACGGCCCAGCTCGCGCCCGGCGCGAACAAGATCCGCATCACCTCCGCGGGCGCGACCGGCGCCGCGAACGTCGACCACCTCGACGTGGACGCCGCGGGCGTGCCCGCCTCCGACCACGAGTCCGAGCGGGCGACCATCTCGCAGGGCGTCGTCGAGTCGAACTGGGCGGGCTTCTCCGGCACCGGGTTCGTCAACTACGACAACGTGGTCGGCAGCTCGGTCGAGTACACCGCGACGGTCGTCCAGGCGGGCGCGCACGTGCTGACCTTCCGCTACGCCAACGGAACCGCGGTCGACCGGCCCCTGGCGATCAGCGCGAACGGCGGTGCCGCGACGACCGTGGCGTTCCCGCCGACCGGCGCGTGGACGACGTGGCGGACCGCCGAGGTGACCCTGCCCCTGGTCGCCGGGGTGAACGAGGTCAGGACCGCGTCCACCACCGCGGACGGCGGCCCGAACGCGGACAGGCTCGGCATCCGCTTCAGCGGCCCGGCCGACACCGAGAGGCCGCAGCCGCCCTCGGGCCTGCGCTCGACCGGCAAGTCCGCGACCACCGTGTCGCTGGCCTGGAGCGCGGGCAGCGACAACGTCGGCGTGACCGGTTACGACGTGTACCAGCACGGCCAGCTCGTCACCAGCGTCGGCAACGTCCTCCAGGCCACCGCGACCGGTCTGGTCCCGGACACCGAGTACGACTGGACGGTCTTCTCCAAGGACGCGGCGGGCAACGTCTCCGCGGCCGGCGACAACCTCCTCGTGCGGACGGACCCGGCGCCCCCGGACACCGTGGCGCCGACCGCGCCGGGAACCCTGCGCACGACCGGGAAGTCGGCCACGAGCGTCGACCTGGCGTGGACCGCGTCGACCGACGACGTCGGTGTGACCGGGTACGAGGTCTTCCGCGACGGCGTGCGGACCGGCACGGCGGACGGCACCGCGACCAGCACCACGTCGGCGGGGCTGACGGCGGGCACGGAGTACGCGTTCACCGTCAGGGCGCGCGACGCCCAGGGCAACCTCTCCGGCTCCAGCAACGAGATCAGGGCGACCCCGAGCGCGGGCGGTCCCACCGGGACACCGGACCCCGGCGCGGTCAGCACCCTCGCGAGCGGTGTCGACGTGGCGTGGGGCGTGGTGTTCCTGCCGGACGGCTCCGCGCTGTTCAGCGAGCGCGAGACGTTCACGGTCACCAGGTTGACCAAGAGCGGGCAGAAGACGTCGGCGGGCCGGATCTCCCAGGCGGTGGGGACGAACGGCGAGGGCGGCCTGCTCGGCCTGGAGGTCTCGCCGACCTTCGCCACCGACCACTGGCTGTACGTCTACCACACGGCGGCCGAGGGCAACCGCGTCGTGCGGATCAAGTACGAGAACGGCGCGCTGGTGCAGAACACGTACCAGATCCTGTTGCAGGGCATGGCGAAGAACCGCTACCACAACGGCGGACGCCTGCGCTTCGGTCCGGACGGCAAGCTCTACATCTCCTCCGGTGACGCGCAGAACAGCGCCAACGCGCAGAACAACGGCTCGCTCAACGGGAAGGTCCTGCGCATCAACCCCGACGGCTCGATCCCGTCGGACAACCCGTTCGGCAACGCCGTGTGGAGCAAGGGCCACCGCAACCCGCAGGGCCTGGACTTCGACTCGCAGGGCCGCCTGTGGGAGGCCGAGTTCGGCAACACCAGCCAGGACGAGGTCAACCTGATCACCAAGGGCGGCAACTACGGCTGGCCCAACTGCGAGGGCACCGGCGGCTCGTGCGCCGGGTTCACCGCGCCCAAGAAGGTCTGGGCGACCAGCGCGGCCTCGCCCAGCGGTCTGACGATCGTCAACGACCACGTCTTCGTGGCCACCACGGTCGGCCAGCGCGTCTACCGCATGACCATCGACGGCGGTGGCGACCTCGTCGACCAGAAGACGTACTTCCAGGGCACCTACGACCGGCTGCGCACGGTCGAGGTCGACCCCGACGGCGACGTCTGGCTGACCACCACGACCGACAAGGACGGTGTGCCGGACAACGACCGCGTGCTGCTGGTCGACATCGTCTACGCGGGTGGGCGGAACGGGGCCACGACCGCCCGCTGACCACCGCTCGACGCGCTCGACGCGCTCGACGCGCTCGACGCGGTGGACGGGTGGGGTGCTCCTGTTCCGGGAGCACCCCACCGGTCCATGGAGGACGGTCCACGTGGACCGCTCGTCAGGCCAGGGAGACCGCGATCTCCTCCAGCAGGTCGAGGCCCTTCTGCATCCCCGACTCCATCCCGGAGTCGATGTGGGCGTCCCGCCCCTCCCTCGTCCGGTGCTCCACCAGGACCCTCAGGGTGGTCCGGCCGCCCTCCTCCTCGAAGTCGTACGTGCACAGCGCGGCGTTCTCGTCCGGGTCGGGGATGCCCTCGTAGGCCTCCGTGCACACGAGCCGCTCGTTCGCCACGACCTCGCGGTACTCGCCGTGGAACGCGACCTCGTACCCCTCGGGCGTCACGAGCGCGTACCGCCACGCGCCGCCGACGCGCAGGTCCACCTCGGCCACGGTCACCTCGCCGTGCCCGCCGCTCCACCAGCGCTTGATCAGCTCCGGCTCGGTCCAGGCCCGGAACACCAGGTGCCTGGGCGCGTTGAACTCGCGCGTGATCAGGATCCGCGTGTCGCTGGGGAGCGTGACCACCGCGGTGCCCGTCGTCGTTCCCGTCATCGTTCGTCCTCCTCGGACTTGAGTTCTTCCAGCACGTCGTCGAGCGCCGCGAAGCGCTCCTCCCACGAGCGCTCGTAGTTCTTGACCCAGTCGTGGATGGGTTTGAGCGGAGCCGCGTTGAGGCGGTACAGCCGCTGCCGTCCGGAGTCGCGCACCTCCACCAGGCCCACCTCCCTGAGCACCCGCAGGTGTTTGGACACCAGCGGCTGCGCCAGGCCGAGCAGGTCGACGAGGTCGTTGACCGCGCGTTCGCCGCGGGCGAGCAGGTCGAGGATCTGCCGCCTGCGGGGCTCCGCGACCGCGTTGAAGGCGTCCGCCGTGGTGGGTGCTCGTGCCATGGGACAAAACATATACCCATATGGGGATATGTCAAGGGGGGAATGAACGAGGGGTGTCCCGTCGTCCCTGATCCGTGAGGTGTCCGCCCTTTTGCGACGCGTGCGGCTGTCGGTGCTGCCGTGTAGCGTCGAAAACCGACGAATGATCACGGGGAGTGTCGGAAGTGACTGCTGTGCGTAACGTCTCGGCTCCGGGGCCCGGCCCCGAGGTGTTCCGGGACCGTGCGGAGGCCGAGGCGTACGTCGCGTCGGTGTGCTTCAAGCACGGGCCACCACGCCTGTTCGGCGTCGAAATCGAATGGACCGTCCACCACCGAGAAGACCCGACCCGACAGCTCGACGCGGCCGTCCTCGCCGCGGCGCTGGGGCGGCACGCACCACCCACCCTCGTCCCGGACAGCCCGCAGCGGCCACTGCCCAGCGGCACCCCGCTCACCGTCGAACCCGGTGGGCAGGTCGAGATCTCCACCCCACCGCGCGGTTCGCTCACGGAACTGCTGAAGACCGTGGGGGAGGACGTCACCCAACTCCGAGCACTCCTCGCCTCCGCCGACCTGGTGCTGGGCGGCCGGGGCGCCGACCCGTTCCGCCCGCCGACGCGGATGCTGCGCGTGCCGAGGTACGCGGCCATGGAGCACGCCTTCAGCTCGATCGGCCCCGAGGGCATCACGATGATGTGCAGCACGGCCGGGCTCCAGGTGTGCCTGGACTTCGGGCTGCGGGAGCACCTGAACGCGCGCTGGGCCGCCGTGCACGCGCTCGGCCCGGTGCTGAACGCCCTGTTCGCGAACTCGCCCGGTGTGAACGGGCGGAGACCGGACTGGGCGTCTGCGCGGATGCGCACGCTGTACGGCACGGACCCGGTGCGCACGAGACCCGCCGCGGCGAGCTGCGCCGACCCGGCCGGGGCGTGGGCCCGGCGGGTCCTGGACACGCCGGTGATCGTGGTCCGCCGCCCCGGCCCGGATTGGATCCCCCCGCACCGGGCGACCTTCGCGGAGTGGATCGACGGCGCGTTCGACCGCGCCCCCACCCGCGCCGACCTGGACTACCACCTGTCGCTCCAGTTCCCGCCGGTCCGGCCGCGCGGGTACATGGAGGTGCGCTACCTCGACACCCCGCCGGAAGGGCGGTGGATCCCCCCGGTGGTGCTGATGGCCGCCCTGTTCAGCGCTCCGTCCGTCGTGGACGAGGTGCTGGCCGCGACGGAACCCGCCGCGGGCCGGTGGCTGTCGGCCGCCCGCCACGGGCTCGCCGACCCGCTCGTGGGCGAGGCCGCCCGCGCCGTGGTCGACATCGGCTGCCGGGCGCTGGAGCGCACCGACCTGTCCATCGGGCAGAACGCCGCCGTCGCCGAGGAACTGCACCGCACACTCGCCGAGAAGTCCGGAGGGGCCACGCCATGACCAGCATCGACGACCTCGGCACCGACCGCCTCCGCGAGCACGTGGCCGCGCAGCTCGAACGGTCGCGCGCCCGCAGCACCGCGTTGACCGACGCGGTGGACGAGCACGACCTCGTGCGGCAGCACTCGAAGCTGATGTCCCCGCTGGTGTGGGACTTCGCGCACATCGGCAACCAGGAAGAGCTGTGGCTCGTGCGCGACGTCGGCGGCCGGGAACCGGTGCGCAGCGACATCGACGAGCTGTACGACGCGTTCAAGCACTCCCGCGCCTCCCGCCCCGAGCTGCCGCTGCTCACCCCCGCCGAGGCCAGGCAGTACGTCGGCGAGGTGCGGAACAAGGTGTTCGACGTGCTGGAGACGGCGAGGTTCGAGGGGCGCAGGCTGCTCGACGGCGGGTTCGCGTTCGGCATGATCGTGCAGCACGAGCAGCAGCACGACGAGACGATGCTGGCCACGCACCAGCTCCGCGTCGGAGCCCCGGTGCTGGACGCGCCACCGCCGCCACCCGGCTCCCCGCTGCCCGCCGAGGAGGTCCTGGTGCCCGGTGGCCACTTCACCATGGGCACGTCGACCGAGGCGTGGGCGCTGGACAACGAGCGGCCCGCGCACCAGGCGCGCACCGACCCGTTCTTCATCGACACCGCACCCGTCACGAACGCCCGGTACGCGGAGTTCATCGACGCGGGCGGGTACTCCGACGAGCGCTGGTGGAGCGAGGCGGGCTGGGCGCACGTGCGGCACGCGAAGCTGGTCGCGCCCCGGTTCTGGGAGCGGGTCGGCTCGGAGTGGTACCGCGACCGGTTCGGCGTCGTCGCGCCGGTCGTGCCGGACGAGCCCGTGGTGCACGTGAGCTTCCACGAGGCCGAGGCGTACGCGAGGTGGGTGGGCAAGCGCCTCCCGACCGAGGTCGAGTGGGAGAAGGCCGCCCGCTTCGACCCGGCGACCGGCCGTTCGCGCCGCTACCCGTGGGGCGACGAGGAGCCGACCGAGCGGCACGCCAACCTGGGCCAGCGGCACCTCCAGCCCGCGCCCGTCGGCGCGTACCCGGCCGGGGCGTCGCCGCTGGGCGTGCACCAGCTCATCGGCGACGTGTGGGAGTGGACCAGTTCCGACTTCCACGGCTACGCCGGGTTCGAGGTGTTCCCGTACGCCGAGTACTCCCAGGTCTTCTTCGGCCCGGAGTACAAGGTGCTGCGCGGCGGCTCGTTCGGCGCCGACCCGGCGGCGGTGCGGTCGACGTTCCGCAACTGGGACTACCCGATCCGGCGGCAGATCTTCGCCGGGTTCCGATGTGCGCGCGACGCGGAGGCGGCCGAGCTGAGCTGACGTGTGCCGCCACCTGGGCTACCTGGGCACCGCCGTGCCCGTGGCATCGCTGATCGCCGACCCGCCGCACTCGCTGGTGCACCAGTCGTACGCACCGGCGGACATGCGGGGCGGGGGGTCGGTCAACGTCGACGGGTTCGGCGTCGGCTGGTACCCCGCTCCGGGCTCGGCCGCGGTCCGCTACCGGCGGACCGGGCCGATCTGGGCGGACGCCAACCTGGAGGCCGTGACGCGCGCGAGCACGTCCGGCGCCGTGCTGGCCGCCGTGCGCAGCGGCACCGTCGGGATGCCGCTCGTGGAGACGGCGTGCGCGCCGTTCACCGACGGGCGGTGGCTGTTCAGCCACAACGGCCGGATCGCCGACTGGCCCGGCTCCGTCGCCGACCTCGCGAAGGCGCTGCCGGTGACCGACCTGCTGACCCTCGACGCCCCCACCGACTCCGCGCTGCTGTGGGCACTGGTCCGCACGCGGCTCGCGGCCGGTGACCACCCGGCCGCCGCACTGGCGGCCGTGGTGTCCGACGTGGCCGCGACCGCACCCGGTTCGCGGCTGAACCTCTTGCTCACCAACGGAACCGTGCTCGTCGGCACGACCTGGACGCACTCCCTGTGGGTCCTCTCCACCCCCGATTCGGTCGCGCTCGCGTCCGAGCCGTGGGACGCCGACGAGCGCTGGCGGGAGATCCCCGACGGTTCCGTCGTCGCGGTGAGCGCCCATCCGTCCACCGTGGACATCCGGCCGATCGGCCCACGAGGCAGAACAGGAAACCCATGACAGAGCCAGTGGTGGACGTGCACCTGACACCCGAGGACGCGGCCCGCGCGCTGCGCGCGGAGGCCAGGGCCGGGCTGACGGCGACCCCCAAGTGGGTGTCGCCCAAGTGGTTCTACGACGCGGTCGGCAGCGAGCTGTTCACCGACATCACCCGGCTGCCCGAGTACTACCCGACGCGGGCCGAGCGGGAGATCCTCATCGCCCGGTCCAGCGAGATCGCGGACGCGACCGGCGCGCACTCCCTGGTGGAGCTGGGCTCCGGCTCGTCGGAGAAGACCCGGCTGCTGCTGGACGCGCTGCGCGACCACGGGACGCTGCGGGAGTTCGTGCCGCTCGACGTGTCGACGACCGCGCTCACCGAGGCCGCGAACGCGATCCTGGCCGACTACCCCGGCCTGCGGGTGCACGGCGTCGTCGGCGACTTCACCGAGCACCTGGCGGGGTTGCCCGGTGACGCGCCCCGCGTGGTCGCGTTCCTCGGCGGCACGATCGGCAACCTCATCCCCGAGGAGCGGCGGAAGTTCTTCTCGGCGGTCCGCGCCGTGCTCGGCGCGGGGGAGTGGCTGCTGCTCGGCACGGACCTGGTCAAGGACCCCGCCGTGCTGGTCAGGGCGTACGACGACGCGCAGGGCGTGACGGCGGAGTTCAACCGCAACGTGCTGCGGGTGATCAACCGCGAGCTGGGCGGCGACTTCGACGTCTCCGCGTTCGAGCACGTGGCCCTGTGGAACGCCGAGCAGGAGTGGATCGAGATGCGCCTGCGCGCCACCCGCGCGGTCACGGTGCGGCTGGCCGAGCTGGACCTGGACGTCGAGTTCGCCGAGGGCGAGGAGCTGCGCACCGAGGTGTCGGCGAAGTTCCGCCCCGACGGCGTCCGGACGGAGCTGGAGGAGGCCGGGTTCGACCTGCACCGGTGGTGGACCGACTCGCAGGGGAGGTTCGCCCTCTCGTTGGCCCGAGCAGTGGGCTGAACGGGTTAGCGGTCGCTGTGCGTGGTCGAACAGGCCGGCACAGCGACCGAAACCCCCCGATCTGCGGGTGTGCTGGCACTCGAACGAGTGGCATTCTCCGGCGGTTGCGTCGTGAGTCAGGAGAGGGGCGACGCACGCGGAGACCAAGGAGCATCACCCGTGGCACTTCCCAACGCACGCAGAACGCTGGCATCGGCACTGGCCCTGGGGGTCGTGTGGTCCGGTCTGGCAGTCGGCGGATCCGCCGCCGCACAACCCGCACCCGAGATCACGTCCGCCAAGCCCGCCACGTGGACGGCCTGCGCGGCCGACGTGCTGGCGGAGATCCCGGCCGCCCAGCGCGACAAGGTCAGCTGCGCCGCCTACCCGGTACCGCTCGACCACCGCGAGCCGCGCGGCGCGACCATCGACGTCAAGATGATGAAGCGCCCGGCCGACGACCAGGCGAACAAGATCGGCTCGCTGTTCCTCAACCCCGGCGGCCCCGGCGGCGCCGGACTCATCTACTCGGCGTACGGCAGCTCGTTCTTCCAGCCCGAGATCATGAAGCGCTTCGACCTCATCGGGTTCGACCCGCGCGGCGTCGGCCGCAGCGCGCCGCTGAAGTGCTTCACCACCAACGAGGAGGCCGACGAGGTCTTCGGCAGGATGTCGTCCGTCCCGGTCACCAGGACCGAGATCCGCGACACCATGGACGCCACGCGCGACTACACCAGGTCGTGCGCGAAGGTCGCCGGACCGCTGCTGGAGCACATGTCCACCGAGGACGTCGCCCGCGACCTCGACCTGATGCGCCAGGGCGTCGGTGACCAGCAGCTCAACTTCGTGGGCTTCTCCTACGGCACGCTGCTCGGCGCGACCTACGCGAACATCTTCCCGGCCAAGTCCCGCGCGATCGTGATCGACGGCAACGTCGACCCGAACCTGCGCACCCACAACGGCGCGCAGTACGACCGCGAGCGCGCACAGGGCTTCGAGATCGCGCTCGACGCGTTCCTGAAGCGCTGCGACAGCGTCGGCCCCAAGTGCGCGTTCAGCGACGGTGACCCGCGCGCCAAGTTCGACGCGCTGCGCGACCACCTGCGCACGCGGGCCGTGACCCTGCCCGACGGCACCACCGCCACCTACGCGGGCGTCATCGGCCGGGTCGGCAGCAACCTGTACTCGCCCGCCAGCTTCACGTTGCTGGCCGCGTACCTCCAGACCATCCACAACGCCGTCAACGGCGTGGCGTCGCTGTCCGTCGCGGCCGTCACCGACGTGCCGCTGCTGGCGAACAACCGCGGTCTGGCCGACGTGCGCGTGCTGGGCGACACCCCGTACGAGTTCGACGACTCGTACTACGGCGTCAACTGCACCGACAAGCCGTTCGTGCGCGTGCCGGAGCTGTTCCCGCTCGTGGCCAAGCAGTGGGAGCGCGAATCCCCGACCTTCGGCCGCTCGCAGGCGGCGTCCGACCTGCTCACCTGCGCGAGCTGGCCGGTCCGCCACCCGGACCGCTGGTCGGGCCCGTGGAACCGCAAGACCCCCAACCCGGTCCTCGTCGTGGGCAACTACTACGACCCCGCCACGCAGTACAGGTTCGCGCAGCGCATGGCCAAGCAGCTGGGCAACGCCCGACTGGTCAGCGTGGACGCGTTCGGCCACTGCATCCTCGGCGACAGCGCGGGCGTGGACACCGTGGCGACCGACTACCTCGTCAACCTCAAGGTCCCGGCCAACGGCCAGGTCTTCCAACCGAACGTCCAACCGTTCGCCTGACCACCAGCCCGCTCCTCCGGCTCCTCCCGCAGCGGGAGGAGCGGGCACCCAGGCGACCCACAGCCCGCGCAGAACCAGGCCTGGGGAGATAGGACGTCTGTGAGCAGGCGCACGACTGAACAGCCAAAACCTGCCGGTAGAATCGGTTCAGCATTCAACTAGGCTGATACCGCTGCCCGTCAGGAGTCCGGCTTGACCACGACCCTGGAGCCCACCTCCACCCGTCGATCAACCGGACCGGCGCTCTTCGCCCTGGCACTCGGCGGCTTCGGCATCGGCACCACCGAGTTCGCCACGATGGGCCTCCTGCCGCAGGTCGCGGACACGTTCGCCATCTCCATCCCCACCGCGGGCCACGCGATCAGCCTCTACGCGCTCGGCGTCGTCGTCGGGGCCCCGCTGATCGCCGGACTGGCCGCGAAGCTCCCGCGCAAGGGCCTGCTGATCGCGCTGATGCTGGCCGTGGCGCTGGGCAACGGCCTGTCGTCCATCGCCCCGAACGCCACCCTGCTGATGGTCTCCCGCTTCGTCGCGGGCCTGCCGCACGGCGCGTTCTTCGGCATCGCCGCCGTCGTCGCCTCCGGCATCGTCGCCCCCGAACGCCGGGGCACGGCCGTCGCCCGCGTGATGGTCGGCCTGACCGTCGCGAACCTCATCGGCGTTCCCTTCGCGACCGCCGCGGGCCAGCAGATCGGCTGGCGCAGCGCGTACGCCGCGGTGGCCGTCGTCTCCGTCGTCACCGCGCTCACGCTGGCCAGGTGGGTGCCGCGCATCGCCGCGGCCCACGACGCCGGCATCGGCGCCGAACTCCGCGCGTTCCGCCGTCCGCAGGTGTGGTTCGCCCTGCTCACCGGCACGATCGGCTTCGGCGGCATGTTCGCCGTCTACTCCTACATCTCCCCCACGACCACCGAGGTCACCGGCCTGGGCGCGGGCGCGGTCCCGTGGATCCTCGCCGTGTTCGGCCTCGGCATGACCGCGGGAGCCTGGCTCGGCGGCCGGTTCCTCGACCGCTCCGTCATGGGCACGGTCTTCGGCACCCTCATCGCCACCGCGGTCGAACTCGCCCTGTTCGGCCTGCTCGCGACCGTCCCCGTGGCGACGTTCCCCCTGCTGTTCCTGATCGGCTTCACCACCACCGTGCTCGCCTCGGCGCTCCAGGTGCGCCTCATGGACGCCTCGCCGGACGCCCCGTCGCTCGCGTCCTCGTCCAACCACTCGGCCCTCAACATGGCCAACGGGGCGGGGGCCTGGCTCGGCGGCCTCGCCATCGCCGCGGGCTGGGGCTACCAGTCCACCGCGTGGGTGGGTGTCGCCCTCACCCTCGCGGGCCTCGCCATCGCCGTCCTGTCGGTCGTCGTCGAACGCCGTGTGAAAACTGTCGTACCCGTTTGACATGCTCGGCACATGCCGAACGACCAAGCACGCGCCACCACACCCGAAGACCTGGGCCGGATGTTCGTCGAACGCGCCAACGCGGGCGACGTGGACGGCCTCGTAGCCCTCTACGAGCCCCGCGCGGTCCTCGCCCTGCCCGACGGCAGGCGCGCCACGGGCGCCGAGGAGATCCGCGAGATCTACACGATGCTGCTGGAGGACCGCCCGCAGTTCGTCGCGGGTGAGCAGCGCACCGCCCTGCACAACGGCAACCTGGCGCTCACGTCGACCAGACGGGGGCGCGGGGCGACCGCCGAGGTCGCCCGCAGGCAGCCCGACGGCACCTGGCTGTGGCTGCTGGACGAGCCCAACGTCCTGGGGTGAGGGGCTCGGCACGGTGGGTCCTGGCCCCGTGCCGAGGTCTTGTGCCGCGACCGCCGTTCACGGCGAGCAGGTGAGGAGGTGTCCGACAGCCTGGTAGTTCTTCACGACCACGTCGTGCCGCTCGAACGGCAGGCACGACAGGTCGCCGTACTGCCGCACGACGTCTTCGTTCAGGGTGTCGGACACGAAGATGGCGATGTCGGTGTCCGTGGTCGTCATCGCGTCGCGGATCTGGCTGCTCTCCACCAGCCGGCAGAACCGCGTCGTGGTCGGACCCGTGAACCCGAGCGGAGCCGACCCGACCGGACCGACGTCGGCCGCCATCCGCAGCCTGATCCGGTCGTCGTGCCGGAGGTTGTCCTCGTGCAGCAGACGCGGCACGGTCCGAACCAGGTGGCGCACGGCGGCGAGCGCGTCCACGTCCGGCAGGTAGTAGAGGAAGCCGTCGCCCTCGCCCGCGAAGCTGGTCGGATCGACCGCGATGCCCAGCTCGTCCGCGAATCGCCCCAGCACGGCGGAGAGCCTCTGCTGCACCGCCGACTGCTGCTCGACGGTGCGTGAGCCGAAGCCCACGACGTCGACGGCGAAGCCGATCCGGTAGCGAAGGCCGTCGAGCGACTGGCGGCGGTGCGGCAACCGGATGAAGACGGTCTCGGGCTTGCCGCGGGGGTGCATGCCGAGGGGGTCTTCGAGTTCGTGCTCGGCCGTCGCCAGGACCTCCACCTCGCGACAGGACGCGGGTGCGGTGACGACCAGCCAGCCGCGCCGCGGTCCTGGTCGAACCCCGCCGGTGTGGCGCCAGCGGACGGTGCCGCTGCCGATGCCGAGCGCGTGCACGGCGGGTGCGAGGTCGGGGACCGGAACGTTGTCGTCGAGCAGACCGGTGCAGTCGGGGGTGTGTCGGACGAACTCCAGGCGCCTGGTCACCGCGAGCCGTTCGGGTGGGCGGTCGCTGGTCACCGATCTCGGCCACGCGTCGCGGACGCGGACGTCGGGCGTGCGGAACTCGAACCCGATCTCGGCCACGAGCGGTTCCGGTGCGTCCTCCTCGAACGTGACGTCGTACAGGACCTTCAGCAGGAGGACGTCCTGATCCTCGTCGTCGACGCCGATGTGGTCGATCTGCACGCCGTGCACGCTGATCCGACCGGTGTGGACGTCGGTGGACGTGAAGGCCCGCGGTTCCTCGGTGAGGAGCAGGTCGATCCGGGCGAGGTGCACGGTGACTCCCTGGTCAGATGCCGACGTGGATCCAGGCGGCCCAGGTGTGGGGTGCGCCGGGGTGGTCCGTCCGGATCAGCCGGACGGCGTGGTGCAGCGCGAGGGCGGTGCCTGCGGTGTCCGGAGCCACCGTGCCCCCGAGGGTCAACAGCCCGTAGACGGCCGCCGCCACTCGGGCCGCGGTCGCGTTCACCGGGGTGAGCGTGCCGATGACGTGGCGGTAGCCCGCGAGGTGGAACGCGCCGGTGATGTGGATCGCCTCGTCCACGAGACGCGGTGCCGTGTCGGTGGTGTTGCACGCGGAGAGGAAGACCAGATCCGCGTTCGGCAGGTCGAGCTGGAAGACCTCGGCGACCGTGAGCGCGTCGGTCTCGTGGTCGTGCAGCAGCAAGCGGCTCGCGCTCGGGTCACGCGGGTCGCCGACCGCGTGGCAGGCGAAGTGGGTGATCGCGTGCCGGGGGAGCGCCTCGACCACCGCGGCCCTGGTCGCCTCGGCGCGGACGAGTCCGACCGATCCGGGCACCAGGCCGGTGATCGTCTCGGCTTCGGACTCCGCGGACGGCAGCGCCCCCGCGCCGGGGGTCTCGGGCATCGCCACGACCACCGCCGACGAGTCGGCCGCGGCACGGGGTTCGCGCGCGTGCGTGCGCAGTGACGTCGTGTAGGAGGACACGACCCTGTCCACGGCGGTCCGCCCCGGATCGCCGTCGTGGTGGCCCGCGGCGTGCAGCGGCAGCGAGCTCATCGCGGAGATCGGGCACCACCACACCCGCGGCCAGCTCGAACTCGTGGGCAGGCCGAACCCCAGGTGGTCGAGCACGCGCTCGGTGACGTTGTCCCACAACCACTTCAGCACACCGTGCACGTCGTCGAGCGCGGCTTTGCGCGCTCCGTAGGACGAGGTGCGCACGGCCGCGAGGCACGACCGCTCGAAGCGGTCCGCCTGCTCGGCGGCCGTGATGTCGGTGATGCCCGGAAGCGGCACCACGTCGATCGGCCGGTCCGGCCGCAGCAGGAGCGCGCCCGCGCCCCACCTGGTCGCATAGGTGATCACCACGGGGCCCTGGTCGACCAGAGGCGGTGGGGGGAGCAAGAAGGTGTCGAAGCCGGGCTGGTCGCGGACGCGATCGAGCAGGTCCGCCCACTGCGCGGTGAGCTCCTCCCGACGCGTGGGCGGCGGTGCGCCGACGTGGTGGGCGACAACCGGGTGGTCGGCCGCGTCCAGCGCCCCGCGGAGCCGCTGGTGCTCCTGGTGGAGGTCGGGGTGCCGCTCCGCCAGGGCTCGCAGGTCGGAACGCGCGTCGAGGGTCTCGGACATCAGCAGCGTGCGCGCCTGTTCCACCAGCCGGACCGCGAGGTCCGGACGGCGGGCGCGGACCGCGGCGGCGGCCGCTTCGGCGGCGAGCCCGGTGATCCTGCCGAGACCGAACTCGCGGTCGCCGCGCGGGAACCGCTGGGGTGCCAGCTGGGGCAGGAGCGAGACGGCCTGCTGGAACGCGGCGACGGCCGCGTCGTCGGCGTTCACGTCCATCTCGACGCGACCGAGGTACCGCCACGCCCTGATCCGGTCGAGCACCGTCGCCGCAGGCGCCGCGGTCACCTCGGTGAAGGTGGCGCGGGCCTCGTCGTGCAGGCCCACGAGCAGCTGCGTGGCGCCCAGGTTGATCAGGATGGGCGGGCGGAGCGCCGAGTCGCGCGGGGTGAGCTCCGCCGCACGGCGCGCGTGGCGCGCGGCGTCGAGCGCGTCCCGCGGGTCGTCGGTGTGCGCGTGGCGTCGCAGGAGCGCGTGGGCCGTGTTCGAACACGCCGGAACGACGTCGCGGTGGTCGTCGGGCAGGGCGGCGACGCGGCGTCCGATCGCCACGACCTCCTCGAACAACGCCTCGTCGTTCGTCTCGGAGGCGAGCGCCACCATCGGCGCGATCACCTGGGTGAGCGTTCCGAGGAGGTTCGGGTGGTCCGCGCCCTGCTCGTGCACGGCCTGCTTGCCCATCTCCACCGCCTCGCGCACGTGCTCGACGTCGCCGGTGCGCTCGTACAGCACGAACCGAGCGCTCGCCGCATCGATCAGGTGGCCGACTCGCGCGGAGTCGCCCACCGGCGTGATCTCCACGGCCTTGCCGGTCGCTTCCACGGCTCCCACGGCCGGGGCGAGTTCCCCGGTGCGTTCGTGCAGCGCGCGCAGGGCGTTCCCGAACTCCACGAGCCTGCTCGGCAGGCGTGCGTGGTCGCGGTGGGTGCGCAGCAGCGCGGATCGGGCGAGCGAGGCCGCCTCGACGAGCGACCCGACGTCGCCGGTGTGGTTGAACCGGGTCCGCAGGGTCGCCGCGAGGCAGCTCTCGTTGTGCGCCCGGTCGGGGGACGATCCGTCGGTCCACGCCAGTGCTCGGCGCGCGAGCGCGACGGCGGCGTCGGCCTCGGCGGCGTTGGTCGCGGTCATCCCCAGGCGGTCGGCCAGGTTCGACAGCACGTCGGGCCGGTTCGGGTGGCCCACCGGTGTGGAGTCGAAGGCGGTCCGGAAACCCGCGACCGCCTCGGCGCGCAGGTCCGGGTCGTCGTGGTGCTGGGCGAGGTCCCAGCGGGCGTTGGCGAGGTTCGACAGCAACCTGCTCGCCTCGTCGCCGGCACCGTCCAGCATCGCCGCGGCGCGTTCGCCCGCGCTGACGGCTTCGAGCAGGGCGGCCGTGTCGCCGGTGCGCTGGTACGTCGAGCGCAGGGAGTTGGCGAGGTTCGACAACCGCATCATGAGCGCCGGGTCGCCGCTCGCCGTCGCCCTCACCGCCTCCCGCGCGGTGTCGACCGCTTCGGCGAGCGCCTCCTCGTCGGTGGTGTGCAGGTAGAGCTGTTCCAGCCCGGCGGAGAGGTTGCTGAGGTACTGGGGGTCGCCGGGCGCCAGTTCGACCGCCCGTCTGCACGCGGCCAGCGCCTCGTGGAGGAGTTCGACGTCACCGAGGCGCTCGAACAGCAAGATCAGACCGGCGCCGAGGTTCGCCATCCGCCGGGGGCGGGGTGGAGGAGCGGCGGTCGCGCGGCGGAGCAGGTCGACCGACGCGCGCAGGTCCGCCAGGTCGTTCGACTCGCGGTAGCGGTGGTGCAGCGCGACTGCCTGCTCGCTCAGCTCGCCGTGGGGCATCCCGCCAAGTTAGCGGTGAACGGTGGTCGTCCCGTGCGGGGACCGCCCCGGCCGGTGGACGGCGGTGTTCGTACCACCACTTGAGGAGCCGCTCGGGTGAAGAACGTTGGGCCACCAGGGTGACGGGGACCGTCCTGGCTAACACGCAGCGTTCGACCCGGCGATGACCGGGGCGGACGGAGTGGTGCCGCGGACGAGCTGAGGACGTGGGCGATGTTCAGGCGGAAGGCGTGCAGGATCGCGGAGCTGGAGCAGGTCGTCGCCCGCCTCCAGCGGCGGCTGGACCAGGTCGAGGAGCGGTTGGCGGGCGTCGACCGCGTCGAGCACGAGGAGGCGCGGCAGCGGGTGGAGGGGTTGCGGGCCGAGGCGGAGCGGATCCTGCGGGACCGGTCGGCGGAGAAGCTGCGGCTCGAGAACGAGCTGGCGCGCCGCAAGACGGCGCACGCCATCGCGTTGGCCCAGGCGCGCGCCGCGGTCGAGGCGGAGCTGGACCACGTGCGCACGCGGATCGTGGAGGCCCGCCACGAGTTGCGGCTGGTGGAGCACGGCGAAGAGCTCGCGAGGCCCGAGAGCCTGCGGCCGATCGGGGCGGACGAGGCCGTGGCACCGCTGCCGCGCGCCGAAGACCCGGGAACCGGTCTCCCGCCACCCCGCGGGGCTGTCGAGCGGGAAGACCGGGCGGCCCCCTGAGGGCAGGGCTTTCCGTTCTGCCGCACCGGGTTGCCGCTCAACGCTCGGCCGCCGCCCGCGACGAGCGGCCAACTGCGCGGCAGGACTGGGAGGAACGGGCCGTGAACGCCGGGCTCGCCGTGCGCGGGACCGTCACCGAGAAGACCGGGCTCGTCGTCGCGGTTGACCCGGACTCGTTGTCGGGCGGGGCGGAGGAGGCCGCGGCGCACGGGATCCCGGTGGTCGCCGAGGCGGCCTTCGACCGGATGCCGGACCGGTGCCCTAGCCGAGCGCGCTGCGCAGGATCAGGGTGACCGCCGCGGCGGTCGACAGCAGCAGCACGGGGATCCGGACGCCCTTCCCGTCGACCAGCTTGCGCAGCGGGCTCGACAGGAGGAAACCCACCACCAGGAACGGGATCAGCAGGAGACCGGTGACGACCTGCGGCGGGTGCACCTGGCCCGCGACGAGGAGGCCGATGATCGACGTGAAGGACCCCAGGACGAAGTAGGCGGCGAGGGTCGCGCGGATCTGGGCGCCGGGGGAGTTCTGGTAGAGCATGGCGACCGGTGGGCCGCCGACGGACATCGCCGTGCCGAACGAGCCGCTGGCGAGGCCCGCGACGACGAGCGCCGTCCTGGTGGGGCGGGGGTTCCAGGTGGTGACCGACAGCAGCACGCCGAGGAGCACGACCACACCGATCAGCAGGCTGAACTGGTTCTGGTCCAGCGAGTCCACCAGCAGCACGCCGATCGCGGTTCCGGGCAGCCGACCGAGGATCGCCCAGCCGACGCCGTGCCAGTCCACGTGGGAGTGTTCGCGCGCGAGGCTCATGATGGAGTGCGTCATGGCCGTGATGAGGATCGGCACGGGCAGCAGCGACGGGTCCAGCAGGGCCAGGATCGGCACGGCCACCAGCGCCAGGCCGAAGCCCGCCAGTCCCTGGACCAGCCCTCCGAGCGTCACCACCAAGCCCGCGAGCAGCAGTCCGGTCCACATGATTAGCTACGCTAACAGAACAGCCTCCCCATCGAGGCCAGCGCGTTCTCGGCGTGGATCCGGTGCCCGGTCCGGATCCCGTGCTCCAGGTCTTCGAGCGCGGTGCACCGGGCGAGGAACACCGCCCGCTCCCGCGGCTCGTCGCTGCCGTACGCCGCCAGCGCCGCCTCGAAGGCGTCCGGACCGAGGTCGCGGTAGAGCAGCCCGAGGTCGTACGCCGGATCGGTGAACGCCGCGTCGGTCCAGTCGATCACCCCGCCCACCGTCCACCCGCGAGGGTCGACCAGCACGTGCTCGGCTCCCAAGTCGTTGTGCGAGAACACGAGTGCGGGCCGCGCGGACGGCGGCTCGGCGGCCAGGAACTCCTCGATCGGTCCACGGTGGACGGCCGGGACCGTGTCCGGCGCGTACAGCTCGGCGGCCTCCGCGAGCCACCGCGACGGCGGGTCGTCGTCCGCCCCGACCACGTCCGCCATCCGCTCCGGCGGCACCGCGTTCAGCACCGCCAGGTACCCGCCGAGCACCGCGCCGATCTCCACCGGGGGCGCTCCCGGCAGGCCCAGGAGTTGCCTTCCGGGCACTTTCCGGTACACCACGCACCCGACCTCCGTGACGGAGAACACCGGTGCCGGCACCGGGAGGGGCGACACCTCGGCCACCTTCGCCAGCAACCGCACCTCCCGGTCCGTCTCCGCCGGGTCGGGCACCTTCGCGAACCGCACGACCAGCTCGCCGTTCACCTCGAACGCGACGTTGTCCTGCCCCTCACCCAGCCGCACCACCCGCTCGACCCGGTAGGCGGGCAGGTGTCGGGCGAGCACGTCGAGCACCTGTTCGTCCACCGGTGGACCACCTCCGTGCACCTCCGCGCGTGTCCGGTTCGGGACACGGCCGCCCTCGTCCGTGTGACGATGGTTACGGTCCGCCGTAGCCGCTGCAACAGAGGGTTGTCATTTCCGCCCCCGTACCGCATCTTTACCTCGCGCGGTCGCGGCGACCGCGTGATCACGGGTGGGAAACCTGGGGGGAAGTCGCGCTGTGGGGGGAATTCGTCTGTTCGCCGTGCCCGGAAGACCGCGCGGGCGTCGGCGGCGTTTCACGCTTCTCACGGTGATCCTGCTGCTCCTCGGCTTCGCGGGACCGACGGCGTCGAGGTTGACGCCCCCGCTGTTCGACGGGATGCCCGAGCTCGCCGAGGCGATCCGCCTGGCGCCCGAGCAGCGCTGGGAATCGGCGAAGGAAGCCCTGGAACGCGCGGGCCGCGAGAACGCGGCCCAGATCTCCGACTCCTCCCCGAACCGCCCGGCCCTGTCGGAGCGGTCGAAGTACCCGCCGCTGTCCTTCGCCTCGGACGCCGCGGCCCCGAACGGGGCCGAGCGGGCGAACGGTGATCGCGAGGTCACCGGTTTCGACGCCGCGACCAGCCGCGAGATCCCCGAACGGCGCGAGCCGTTCGAGCGCACCTACGCCAACTCCGACGGCACGACGACCACCGAGTTCTCCGAGGGCCCGCTCAACTTCGAGCGGCCGGACGGCACGATGGCACCGATCGTCACCACGGTCGTGCCGGACGGCTCGTCGCCCACGAGCGGCTGGCGCAACGCGGCCGACTCGCTCGACCTGCGGTTCTCCCGCACGGCGGGTGCCGACGGCATGGTGCGGGTGGTGTTCGACGACGCGCACCAGCTCTCCTACGGCGTCGCCGACGCGAAGCCCGTCGAGGGGCGCGCCGACGGCAGCAGCCTCACCTACCCCGGCATCCGGCCCGACGCGGACGTGCGGCTCGACGTCCGGCCGGGCGCGCTGAAGGAGACGCTGGTCCTCACCTCGGCGAAGGCGCCCCGCTCGTGGACCTTCCCGCTGAGGCTCACCGGTCTGCGGGCCGAGGTCGTCGACGGGCGGGTCGCGCTGCTCGACGAGCGCGACGTCGAGCGCGCCCGGTTCCCGCGCGGGTTCATGGTCGACTCCAAGGTCGACGAGCTGTCGGGTGACCCGGCCCGCTCCGACGCCGTCCGGTACGAAGTGGTCGAGCACGACGGCGCGACCGCCCTGAAGGTCGAGTTCGACTCCCCGTGGCTGGACGACCCCGCGCGCCAGTACCCCGTGCTGGTCGACCCGACGATCGAGCCCCAGGCCGCGAACGCGAGCATGATCGCCCAGGACGGCTTCCGCGACACCTCCGGCGCGGAGCTCAAGGCGGGCCGCGTCGACGGCACCACGGCGGCCTCGTACCTCAAGTTCGACGGCATCGAGAACCGGCTGCGCAACCACAAGATCTTCTCGTCGCACCTGGCGCTGGCCAACACGCACTCCTACTCCTGCCGCCCGCGCCCGATCACCGTGCACGGCGTGACGGAGCCGTGGGGGACCGGTGGCGGCTACCCCGGTCCCGCCTACGGCGACGCGCTGACCGAGGCGTCGTTCGCGCACGGCCGCGAGGGCTGCCCGGCCACCTGGGAGGTCGTCAACCTCGGCACGCCAGGACGCGACCTGGTCCAGCGCTGGGTGGACGGCGAGCAGGCCAACCACGGTCTCACCGTCCGCGCCCCGGTCGACGACGTCCACGCGTGGAAGAAGTTCGCGGGCCACGCCGCCGGGGGCGCCGCCCCCGCCCTGTACGTGACGTACTCGCGGTACAACGCGAGCTACCAGTTCCTCGATCCCCGACCGGACCCGCCGATCACCCGCGCGCAGGGCGGCGAGGTGAAGGTGTCGGCCACCAACCTCGGTTCGGGCCCGTGGACGCGGGGTGACTACAGCCTCGGCTACCGGATCTTCACCGAGTCGGGCAGCCGCGTCTCGGAGGTCGAGAACGCCGCACCGCTGCCGAAGGACGTGGCCAGGGGCGAGACGGTGAACCTGGAGCCGTTCGTCGAGAAGCTGGAGCCCGGCAAGTACACGGTGGACTTCAGCATCGTCCACAAGGGGGTCAGGGTCCTCTCCGACGACATGCTCCCCGTGCTGCGGCTGGTGCTGCAGGTCTACGAGATCCCGCCGAGGATCGTCGACCAGTACCCGCCGAACGGCCACCCGTCGCCCGTGCTGACGCCCTCGCTGTGGGCGCAGGCGCTCGACATCGCCCCGAAGCCCGGCTCGTCGCTGACCTACAACTACCAGCTCTGCGAGAAGGACTCCGCGGGCGTCGACTTCGCCTGCACCGACTCGGGGTTCCTGCCGGGGCAGACCTACACCGTGCCCGCGAACCGGTTGCGCTGGTCCAAGACCTACTACTGGCGGGTGACCGCCTCCAACGGCACGGTGCAGAGCCCGCCGGGCCCGCAGAGCGCGCTGCTCACCGTGGTCCCCCAGCCGGAGATCACCTCGCACCTGGCCGTGGCGCCGTACAGCGGGTCCAACAAGGACTTCGACCCGCAGACCGGCAACTACTTCAGCAGCGCGATCGACGCGTCCGTCGCGACGGTCGGCCCCGCGCTCGTGGTGGCCCGGACGTACAACAGCCTCGACCCGCGCACGGACCTCCTGTTCGGCGCGGGCTGGTCGAGCACCTACGACATGCGCGTCGTGCCGGACCAGGACGGTTCCGGCAACGTCGTGGTGACCTACCCGGACGGCCAGCAGGCGAGGTTCGGGCGCAACGGCGACGGCACGTTCGCGCCGCCGTCCGGTCGCTACGCGACCTTCCGGCAGGTCGACGGCGGCTGGAGCCTCCAGGACAAGGCCTCCACGCTGTACACCTTCGGCGGCGACGGCAGGCTGCGCGCCGTCGTCGACAACCAGCGGCGCACCGTGTCCCTGGCCTACGACGCGGCGGGCAGGCTCAAGACCGCCACCAGCGACACGAGCAGGCGCACGCTCACCTTCACCTGGTCGGGCGGCCACATCGGGTCCGTGTCGACCGAACCGGTCGGCGGCAAGGCCCTCACGTGGACCTACACCTACGACGGCGACCAGCTCACCGGGGTGTGCGACCCGAACGGCGGGTGCACCACCTACGAGCACTCGACCGGCTCGCACTACCGCAGCGTGGTGGCCGACTCCAACCCCGACTCCTACTGGCGGCTCGGCGAGACGACCGGTGAGGTCGCGGTCAGCGAGGGGGGCACCCGCCTCGGCGAGGACAACGGCCGGTACACCGACGTCGGGCACGCGAACGCGGGACCGCTGAGCGGCACCAGCACGCGGGCGGCCACGTTCAACGGCACGTCGTCGGTCGTGACGCTGCCCAACGAGTTGTCGGTCAAGAGCCGCAGCACGGCCATCGAGCTGTGGTTCAGGACCACGGCGAGCGGCCCGCTGTTCGCCCAGCAGCGCAAGGCGCTCGGCGAGGAGTCGACGGGCGCGGTGCCCGTGCTCTACGTCGGTCAGGACGGCAGGCTGCGCGGCGAGTTCTGGCACGGGTCGGTGAACCCGGTGACGACCCCGGAGCCGGTCAACGACGGCCAGTGGCACCACGTGGTGCTGTCCGGCTCGCTCGCCACCCAGACGATGTACCTCGACGGAGCGCGCGTCGGCAGCGTCGACGGCACGATCGCCCCGGAGGACGTGCCGTTCAACCAGATCGGCGCGGGCTACGCGGCGGGCTCCTGGCCGCAGTGGGGGCCCAACCCCCGCTGGTACTTCACCGGCGACATCGCCGAGGTCGCCCTCTACCAGCACCCGGTCGGCGACACCGCCGTCGCGGCGCACTTCAGGGCCAGGGCGAGCGCGACCCAACTGGCCGGGATCACCCTCCCGTCCGGGCGCACGGCGGCGACGCTGACCTACGACACGGTCAACGACCGCCTCAGGGAGTCCGTCGACGAGAACGGCGGCCTGTGGCGGATCGGCACGCCGTCCAGCAGCGGTGACGGGACGAACCCGATCCTCTCCGTCTCGGTGACCGACCCCGGCAACCGGTTCCACGACTACGCCTACGACGCCGCTCGCGGCCGGGTGGTCCGCTACTCGTCCCCGCTGGGGCTCGGGGCGCGGGAGTCCGACGCCACCCCGGCTCCGACCACGACCACGACGACGCCCACCTGCACCACCTCCACGCCGCCGAACGGCGGGCCGGTCTTCTGCGGTGGACCCGTCACCGGTCCACCGAGCTGGGAGACCGGCCCGATCAAGGGCCAGGGCGTGCGTACCTTCGACTACGACGCCGCGGGCTTCCAGAACACCATCACCAACGAGGTGGGCGCCCAGGTCAGGATGACCTACGACGAGCGCGGCAACCTGCTGTCGTCCACGACCTGCCGCACCAGCTCCACCGACTGCCAGACCAGCCGCACCGAGTACTTCCTCAACGCGGGCAACAGCATCGACCCGCGCAACGACAAGCCGGTCGAGCACCGCGACGCGCGCTCGACGAGCGCCACCGACGACACCTACGTCGTGCGGACGACGTACACGCCGTTCGGCGAGACGCTGACCAGGACCAGACCGGACGGCAGCGGGACGTCGCAGACCTACACGGTCGACTCGGACGCGGCCTTCGGCGGCGGCAACACCCCCGCGGGACTGGTCGCGACCAGGACCGACGCCCGCGGCCAGGTCACGCGAAACTCCTACTACCGCAACGGGGACCTCGCCGAGGTCGTCGCACCGTCCGGTCTCACCACCCGGTTCGCCTACGACGTGCTGGGGCGCAAGACCAGCGAGACCCAGATCAGCGAGGCCCACCCGGACGGGGTCACCACCACCTACACCTACGACGCGCTGTCACGCCCGTCGCGGGTGACCAGTCCCGGCGTCCGGAACCCGATCACCGGCGTCACCCACACCTCCCGCGCCACCACCGAGTACGACGTGGACGGCCGGAGGACCGGGGTCGAGGTCGTCGACCTGACCGGTGGGGACCAGCCGCGCGCCAGCACGTTCGACCACGACGCGCACGGCAGGCTGGTGAGGGCGGTCGACCCCGAGGGCCGCGAGTCCTCGCAGGGCTACGACGTGTTCGGCAACGTCGTGTGGTCGGTCGACCCGGCGGGCAACCGCACGGAGCTGAGCTACACGGCCCGAAACCAGGTCGCCGAGGTGCGGCTGAAGGACTGGCGCGGTGACGAGGCCGCCCCCGCGGGCGGTGACCTGGTCGTGCAGGACAACGCCTACGACCACGCGGGCAGGCTGGTGGTGCGCAGCGACGCGATGGGCCGCACCCTGGTCTACACCTACTACCAGGACGACAAGCCGTGGAAGGTCATCGCGACCGGGTTCCACAACGCCAACGGCACGACGCGCGACATCACGTTGCAGGAGAACACCTACGACGCGGCGGGCGCGCTCGTCAAGCAGGTGGCGGGCGGTGGCCAGGTCACCACGGTCCACGAGATCGACGCGCTGGGCCGCGTCGCCGCCACCACGGTCGACCCCGACCGGGTGCAGCGCCGGATGCGCTACACCTACGACGCGGGCGACAACATCGTCCGCGAGGTCCGCAGCGGACGGCCGTCCAACGTGCCGTTCACGGCGAGCGCGAGCTCGACGGTGCTCGACCACGTCTACGACGGGCCGGGCAGGCGGGTCAGCGACAGCACGTTCGCCGACGGCGTCGCCCTGACCACGTCGCGAACCTACGACCAGCGCGGCAACGTGACGTCCTCCACCGATCCCCGCGGCAACGCCGAGGGCGCCGTCGCGGAGGACTTCACCACCCGGTTCACCTACGACGAGCTGGGCCGCCGCGTCACGTCCACCGCACCCGCCGTGTCGGTGGAGACCGGCGGCGGCGCTCCCGTCACCGCGAACCCGACCACCACGGCCGGCTACAACACGTTCGACCAGATGACCGACGTCAGGGACGCCACCGGTGCCGTGACCCGCACCGAGTACGACAGGCTCGGGCGGCGGACCCGCGCGGTGCTGCCGTCCTACACGCCGCCCGGCGGGCAGCCGATCACGCCCACCGCCACCACGACCTACGACGTCGCGGGCAACGTCAGGACGACCACGGACGGGCGGGACAACACCACGACGTTCACCTACGACCAGTTCAACCGGGTGGTGCGCAAGCAGGACCCCGACGTCGGCGGTGCCGCGGGCGGCGTGTGGAGCTACACCTACACGCGGACCGGTGAGCAGCGCTCGGTGACGAGCCCGGTCGGCGCGCGGGTCCAGGCCACCTACGACGACCTCGGCCGCCGGATCACGACCACCCGGCTGGAGCGCAGCCCGCAGCCCACGGCGTTCACCACGAAGTACGCCTACGACGACGCGGACAACCTCACCAGCACCACCTCGCCGAACGACGAGGTGGCGAAGCAGGTGTACGACACCGCCAACCAGTTGATCACCACGATCGACCCGGCGGGCGTGACGACCCAGCACGGCTACGACCAGGTCGGCCGCAAGATCACCGAGAAGGACGGCCTCGGCCGGTACACGGCCCTGAGGTTCGACGACGCGGGCAGGCAGACCGGCGTGCTGGACTTCAGCCCGTCGAACGCGCTGCTGCGCCGGACCTCGGTCGACTACGACCCGGCGGGCAACCCGGTCGCCCGCACCGACGCGCTGGGCCACACCACCACGGCGACCTACGACGCGCTCAACCGGCAGGTGAGCCAGGTGGAGCCGGTCTCGGCCACCGAGACCATCACCACCGGGTTCGGCTACGACGCCGTGGGCCACCGCACCCGCTACACCGACGGGCGCGGCAACCCGACCGTCTACACGTTCAACAGCCTCGGCCTGCCCGAGTCGGTCGTCGAACCCTCGACGCAGGCCCACCCGGCCGCCGCCGACCGGACCTGGACGGTGGCCTACGACGCCGCGACCAACGCGGTCTCCGCCACCGCGCCCGGCGGCGTCACCCGCCAGCGCACCTACGACCCCCTGAACCGGCTCACCGAGGAGACCGGAGCGGGAGCCGAGGCGGCGACCGCGACCAGGTCCAACTCCTACGACCTCGCGGGCAGGCTGACCGGCGTCAGCGCTCCCGGCGGCACGAACACCTTCACCTACAACGACCGCGGGGCGCTGCTCACGGCGGCCGGGCCGTCCGGAGCCTCCAGCTTCGCCTACGACGCGAGCGGCCGGGTGACCGAGCGGACCGACGCGGCGGGCACGTCCACCTACGCGTACTACAAGGGCAGGCTCGCGTCCGTCCAGGACGGTGTCACGGGCGGACGGCAGACCCTGGGCTACAACGCCGCGGGTGACGTCAACCAGGTCGTCTACGGGTCGGGGCACGTCAGGACGCTCGACTTCGACGACCTCGGCAGGCCGACCGCCGACAAGCTGAGGAACACCGCGGGCTCCGTCGTCTCCTCGATCGCCTACGGCTACGACGCGGCCGACAACGTCACCGGCAAGACCACCACCGGAACCGCCGGAGCGGGCCAGAACACCTACACCTACGACCACGCGGGCCGGATGACCTCGTGGACCGGGTCGGGCCGGACCACGACCTACGGCTGGGACGCCTCGGGCAACCGGACCAGGGTCGACGACAAGACGTCGACGTTCGACGCCCGCAACCGGCTGCTCGCCGACGGCGACTTCACCTACGCCTACACGGCTCGCGGCACGCTGGCGAGCCGGACCAGCTCCGGTCTCACCGACCGGATGACCTTCGACGCGTTCGACCGGATGGTCGGCCAGGGCCAGGCGACCTACGCCTACGACGGCCTCGACCGGATGGTCGTCCGCAACGGCACGCGCCTGTCCTACAGCGGCGCGGGCGACGCACTCGCCAGCGACGGCGCCGCGGACTACACCCGCGGTCCGTCCGGTGAGCTCGTCGCGCTCGAACAGGGCCAGGACAAGCGCCTCGCGATCACCGACATGCACGGCGACCTGGTCGGAGGCCTCGCACCCGGCGACGGCACCGCGGGGCTGGCCGACTCGGCCGCGTTCGACCCGTTCGGCAAGGTCCTCGGCACCAGCGGCGGCAAGCGCTCGATCGGCTTCCAGGGCTCGTGGACCGACCCCGACACCGCACAGGTCAACATGGGGTCCCGCTGGTACGACCCGTCGACGGGCGCGTTCAACTCCCGCGACTCGGTCATGGCGGCCTCCGGCGGCTCCGTGCTGTTCAACCGCTACACCTACGGCTCCGGTTCACCGATCCGCTACAGCGACCCCGACGGCCACTGGGGCTTCGACTGGGTCGGCGACGCCATCGACGCCGTCGGCGGCTGGGTCGACGACAACGTGGTGCAGCCGACCAAGAACGCGGCGAGCGCCGTCGCGGGCTGGGCGTCGCAGGCGTGGAACACCGTCGTCGACTGGGGCAAGCGCACCTGGAACAACGTGGTCCAGTGGGCGTCCGACACCTGGAACAACGTGGTCGACTGGGGCAAGAGGACCTGGAACAGCTTCGTCGACTGGGGCAAGCGCACCTGGAACACCGTCAGCGAGAAGTTCAGCGAGGTCCTCACCTGGGGCTCGAACGCGCTCAACAGCATCCTGGGCGCGCTCGAATCCGGGTGGACGGCGTTCAGCGGAGTGCTCGACGAGATCAGCGCGCTCGGCGAGAAGTGGGTCCTCAACCCGATCGAGGACGCCGCCAAGACCGTGTTCTCCGCGATCCCGACCATCCCCGCCCGCGTGGTCAGCATGGTCACGGACCTGAGCGTGGAGGACGCGCAGGCGACCATCGACGCGGCGTGGAACTCCGCGGTCCAGGCGTACCCGGTCATCGGCCAGGTCGGCTCGTTCCTGTCGGGAGCGGTCGAGGCGGCGGGCGGCCTGGTCGAGTTCGCCTGGAACTTCACCCCGCTCCGCGTCGTCCTCAGCCCGTCCAGCCTGTTCAGCAACATCGCCAACCTGTACGGGGGCCTGTGGAACGGCTTGCAGGACCCCCTCGCGTTCGGCAAGTCGCTGGTGGACTGGGACACCTGGGCGACCGACCCGGCTCGCGCGGCCGGGCACCTGGTGCCGGACGTCATCGGCGCGATCTTCACCGGGGGCGGTGCCGCCGTTGGTCGGCGGGTCGCCGTCGGGACCGCCGAGGCGGCGGCGGAGGCCGGGGTGCGGCGCGGTGCCGGGCAGGTGGCGAAGGACTCGGCGAAGGGTGTGGTGAGCTGCAAGGACCCCAACAGCTTCCTGCCCGCGACCCTGGTGCTGATGGCTGACGGGACGCGTCGGGCGATCGAGGACGTGCAGGTCGGTGATCTCGTGGTGGCGACCGACCCGACGACCGGGACCACGGCGGACAAGAGGGTCACCGACGTGATCGTCGGTGACGGCGAGAAGGACCTGGTCGAGGCGACCGTGGCGACGGGTGCCGGGGTCGGGAGCCTGACGGCCACCGGCGACCACCCGTTCTGGGTGAACGGCGAGGGCGAGTGGGTCGACGCGGACGAGCTGCGAGTCGGTCATCGGCTGCACACCGCTGACGGCACCCCCGCCGCTGTCGTCGGGCTTCGGGCCTACACGCAGGTGCGGAAGGTCTACAACCTGACCGTCGACGGCATCCACACGTTCTACGTGATGGCGGGCAGCACTCCGGTGCTGGTCCACAACGAGGCCGATTCGAACTCGGACCTGGTGTACCTCTGGCGGGCTGTCACCGAAGGTGAACTCGGCGATATCCTGGCAAATCGGCAGTGGAACAGCCCGCAGGGTGTCAAGTACTTCTCCTTTACCGAGAGGGGTGCTGCCGAGTACTCGCGGAGGGCATTCGCGGCATTTTCGGCTGAGGGTCCGTACACCATGATCCGCACTTCGGTCAGGCTGTCGAGCCTGCCTGAGGAAACTCGAATGGCTTACACTGCGGACGTGGTCGACGGTGGAGTGGCGTTGAACAACGGTGAATTGAAGAAGCTTGGAAGGCCCTCGATCATGACCAGCATGAGCACCGGTGTGGGGTGCTGATGGAATACGTGGTCGCGGCCTCGCTCGAGCGGATCGTGCAGGCGTGTCGAGAGGCTCTGGGCGACATTCCCGACGTGGAGTTCCGGGTCGGCTCGGTGCCCGAGACGGGTGCGGGGTGCGATGTCGCGATCCTGAGCTTCCCCCTCGCCCATGAGCGCTACGGGGGGGTTCCGCGAATGGGAGTGGCCCAGGTCCTCGTCAACACGCGAGGTGATGGTGCGCCAGGAATAATTCTGGCGACGCCGCCCACTCCTGTTCCGGTGTCGGCGACCGGTGTCGGCGACGCTGAGATCGAGGAGTACGTGATTCGCGCTCTCGACTCGTGCCTGGGTGAACTGGAAAACCATTTCCCGGAGTTCGAGGGGATTTCGAAGATCCTCGTCCACCTGGAGGCCGCCGGGCTGGACCGGAAGGATCTCGGTGCGCCCCTGAGGGGTGTTCGCAGTTTTTTGTCCAAGGGGCGTAGCTGACTCGGTTCACGTCCGCACGGCTGGTGGGGGATCGGTAGATCGATGAAGGGGTCGATGAGAGTGCGCAGATCGCGCTTGAGCGGGGGAGCGTTCCGCGTTTCCGCGGCGGTTCTCGCGGGAGTCCTGGTGGCTCCGCTGGCAGCCGTGTTCACCGCGCCCGCGGCCGCCGCCGTGGACGCGCCGAGTCCGGCGCGGACGGTGAGCTGCCTGCCGTCGACGCCGGTGTTCGCGCGGCTCCAGAACGGGGAACTGCGCCGCTACACGCACGACGACGGCGTCGGTGGCGGCGGTGTCTGGGGGCCGTCCGGGACGATCGGCACCGGCTGGAGCGGCACCACGATCGCGGGGCCGGACGGACTGGTCTACAACATCACGCCCGGTGGCGAGTTCCGGAAGCTGCGCTGGAACGGGACGGACTGGGACCGGACCAACGGGGCGCAGTACGAGGTCATCGCCACCGGCTGGGGCGGGTGGGACCTGGCTCCCTACCGGGACCGGATCGTGTTCGACAGCCGCGGCGACCTGTACCGCGTCCAGGACGACAACAAGCTGCGCTGGTCGCGGTTCGACTCCGTCACCAAGCAGTGGCAGGACCGGGTCATCGACGCCGACTTCGGGCGGTTCAACCTGATCGTGGCCGCCGGTGACGGTGTGCTCTACGCCCGCGACCCCAACCAGAGCGGCGGGGCGCTGTACCGGTTCCAGTACGACGTCGCCGGCGACCGGTTCACCCAGCGCGACGTGCTCGCGGGCACCGGCTGGAACATCCACAGCGGGATCTTCTCGCCCGGCGCGGACATCCTCTACGGACACACCGCGGGCGTCGGGGAGCACGGCCAGCCCGGTGAGCTCTACTGGTACCGGATGGACCAGAACGCGAAGGCCATCGCCACCCGCACCTACAACGGGTGGGGCTGGGGCTACGGTCGCGAGTGGGACGTCACCGCGCAGACCAACGCGTGCACGCTCGCACCCGCGACGCTCAGCACCGTGCGGTGCGCGTCCAGCACGCCGGTCTACGCCAGGCTGCCCGACGCGACGCTGAGGCTGTACACCCACAACGACTCCGCGACCGGAAACCCCGACTGGGCGCCGATGCGGGAGATCGGCACCGGCTGGACCGGCTCCGTCCTCCCCGGACTCGACGGGGTCGTCTACAACATCACGCCCTCGGGCGACGTCCGCAGGCTCCGCTGGAACGGCACCGCCTGGGACCTGTTCGCGGGCTCGCAGTGGGAGAAGATCGACTCGGGGTGGTTCGGCTGGGACACCCCGTCCTACCAGAACCGGATCACCGTCGACAGCCGCGGCGACTTCTACAGCGTCCAGGACGACTTCACGCTCCGCTGGAAGCGCTACGACGCCGTCGCGAAGAAGTGGGACGTCCGGCTGATCGACGGCGACTGGGGCAGGTTCGACCTGATCGCCGCCGCGGGCGAGGGCGTGATCTACGCCCGCGACCCCAGCCTCGACAACGGTCGCCTGTACCGCTTCCAGTACGACGCCGCGTCGCAGCGCTGGTTGCAGCGCGAGAAGTTCGTCAGCAGCGGGTGGAACCGCTACAGCGGCGTGTTCTCGCCGGGCGCGGACATCCTCTACAGCCGCACCTCCGGCACCGGCGACACGGGCAACCCCGGTGAGCTGACGTGGTTCCGCGCGGACCAGGCGGGCCGGAGCGTCGCGGGTCGCGTCGCCAACGGCTGGGGCTGGGGCTACGGCCGCGAGTGGGACGTCGTCGCCCCGCCGAACACGTGCACCCTCGCCACGTCGAGCACGCCGGAGCGCCCGGCCGTGCCCGCCGTGCCGAACGCGCCCACGGCGCTCGTGCAGTCCGCGGACGGCGGCATCCAGCACTTCTGGGTCAACGCGGCAGGTGCGCTCGTGCACGGCGAGCAGCGCGACGTGCAGGACATCCGCACGGTCAACTTCCGGGTGATGCCCGGCTACCAGCAGCTCACCGACCGGCCGTCGGCGGTCGAACTGGCCGACGGCCGTCTCCAGGTGGTGGCCCAGGGCCGGGACAGCGAGGTCCGCTCCAACCGCACCGTCACCAAGGGCGGCGCGTGGTTCGGCCTCGGTCAGGCGGGCGGGTTCCTCGCGTCAGCCCCGACCGTCGTGCGCGGCGCGGGTGACGAGCTCGTCAGCTTCGGCGTCGACGGCGCGGGCGCGCTGTGGTTCCGCTCGCAGGACGGCAGGGACGGCGACCTCGCGGGCTGGCTCCCGCTGGGCGGCGGCGACCTGAGCGCCACGGCGCCCTCCGTGGTCCGGGTCGGCGACACGCTGAGGATCGTCGCGCTCGGCCGCGACGGCGTCCACCGCACCGCCACGCTCACCAACGGCTCGCTGAGCGCGTGGAGCAGCCTCGGCGGAGCCGACTGGGTGGGTGCCGCGTCCGTCGTGACCCTGGCCGACGGGAAGCTCCAGGTGTTCGCCCGCCGCGCGGACAACGTGGTGCACACCCAGGTCGAAGGCGACGCGGGCTTCACGGGCACGTGGACGGCCCTTCCGGGCGTCGTCGTCGCGGCGGGCGCGCCCGCCGCGCTGCTCACGCCCGCGGGGAACGTCGAGGTGACCGTCCGGGACGCGTCGGGGCTGGTCTACAACACCGGCACCGTCACGCCCGGCGGGTCCTCCTACCGGGCCTGGCAGGCCGTCGGCACCGACGAGGCGGTGACCGACCCGGCCGTCCTCGGTCTGCTCGACGGCACGTGGGTCATCACCTTCCGCGACCGCAGGGGTGTCGCCTACCTGTACCAGGACGTCTCGTCCGAGCAGGTGGTGGCCAAGCGGTCCGCGGAGGCCGCGACCCAGCCGCGGTTCACGCGCGTGGAACTCCCGAACCCGTAGCGGGGACGGGAAAAGGGGCCGCTCACCACGACAGGTGAGCGGCCCCCTTCGCCGTCGAACGGGAGGACGACTAGCTGCGGACCATCTTGCGCAGCACGTACTGCATGATGCCGCCGTTGCGGTAGTAGTCGGCCTCACCGGGGGTGTCGATGCGGACGACCGCGTCGAACTCCACCCTGTCCGCGCCCTTGGTGGCCACCACGTGCACGGTGGACGGGGTGGTGCCGTCGTTCAGCGCGGTGATGCCGGAGACGTCGTAGGTCTCCGTGCCGTCCAGGCCCAGGGAGGCCGCGGACTCGCCCGCCGGGAACTGGAGCGGCAGCACGCCCATGCCGATGAGGTTCGAGCGGTGGATGCGCTCGAACGACTCGGCGATCACGACGCGGACGCCGAGCAGCGCCGTGCCCTTGGCGGCCCAGTCGCGGGACGAGCCGGAGCCGTACTCCTTGCCCGCCAGCACGACCAGCGGAACGCCCGCCTCCGAGTACGCCGCGGACGCGTCGTAGATCGTGGTCTGCGGCGCGTCGTCGGCCAGGAAGTTGCGGGTGAAGCCGCCCTGGACGTCGTCGAGCAGCAGGTTGCGCAGGCGGATGTTCGCGAACGTGCCGCGGATCATCACCTCGTGGTTGCCGCGCCGGGAGCCGTAGGAGTTGAAGTCCTTGCGCTCCACGCCGTGCTCGGTCAGGTACTTGCCCGCGGGGGAGTCGCCCTTGATCGAGCCGGCGGGGGAGATGTGGTCCGTGGTGACCGAGTCGCCGAGCAGCGCGAGGACGCGGGCGCCCGACACGTCGGTGACCGGCTTCGGCTCCATCTCCATGCCCTCGAAGTACGGGGGCTTCCGCACGTACGTCGAGTCGGAGGCCCACTCGAACGTCTTGCCGGTCGGCGTCGGCAGAGACTGCCAGCGCTGGTCGCCCGCGAAGACGTCCGCGTAGTCCTTGGTGAACATGTCCGACGTGATGGACGTGGAGACGACCTCCGCGACCTCCTGCGCCGACGGCCAGATGTCCGCGAGGTACACGGGCTCGCCGTCCTGGTCGTTGCCCAGCGGCTCGGTGGTGATGTCCTTGTCCATCGACCCGGCGAGCGCGTACGCGACGACCAGCGGCGGGCTGGCCAGGTAGTTCATCTTGATGTCCGGGTTGATCCGGCCCTCGAAGTTGCGGTTGCCCGAGAGGACGGACACCGCCGCGAGGTCGTTCGCCTGGATGCCCTCGGAGATCTCGTCCTGGAGCGGACCGGAGTTGCCGATGCACGTGGTGCAGCCGTAGCCGACCAGGTGGAAGCCCAGCTTCTCCAGGTACGGCGTGAGGCCCGCGCGCTCGTAGTAGTCCATGACGACCTTGGAGCCGGGCGCGAGGGTCGTCTTGACCCACGGCTTGCGCTCCAGGCCGCGCTCGACGGCCTTCTTGGCCAGCAGCGCCGCGCCGATCATGACCGACGGGTTGGACGTGTTCGTGCACGACGTGATCGCGGCGATCGCCACGGCGCCGTGGTCCAGCTCGAACTCGGCGCCGTCGAGCGACACCTTCACCGGGTTGGTGGCGCGACCCTCCGCGCCCTCGGCGGCCGAGTGGAACACGTGCGGGCGGCCGTTGCCGTTCTCGCCCTCGTGCACCGCGATCGGGTCGCTGGCCGGGAACGTGTCCTCGATGGCGTCGTCCACGTCGGACTTCGCCTCGACGTCGCCGTGGGTCACGTACGCCTTGAGCGCCTGGCGGAAGGCTTCCTTGCCGTTGGTCAGCTCGATCCGGTCCTGCGGCCGCTTCGGGCCCGCGATGGACGGGACGATCGTGGCGAGGTCCAGCTCCAGCGTCTCCGAGTAGACGGCCTCGGAGTCGGGGTCGTGCCAGAGGCCCTGCTCCTTGGCGTACGCCTCGACGAGCGCGATCTGCTCGGCGGAACGGCCGGTGAGCTTGAGGTACTCGATGGTCTCGCCGTCGATCGGGAAGATGCCGACCGTGGAGCCGAACTCGGGGCTCATGTTGCCGATGGTGGCGCGGTTCGCCAGCGGCACCGCGCCGACGCCCTTGCCGTAGAACTCGACGAACTTGCCGACCACGCCCTGCTGCCGCAGCATCTCGGTGATCGTCAGCACCAGGTCGGTGGCGGTCGCGCCCGCGGGCAGCTCGCCGTGCAGCTTGAAGCCGACCACGCGCGGGATCAGCATCGACACGGGCTGGCCCAGCATCGCGGCCTCGGCCTCGATGCCGCCGACGCCCCAGCCCAGCACGCCCAGGCCGTTGACCATGGTCGTGTGGGAGTCGGTGCCGACCAGCGTGTCGGGGTACGCCTGGCCGTTGCGGGTCATGATCACGCGGGCCAGGTGCTCGATGTTCACCTGGTGCACGATGCCGGTGCCCGGCGGGACGACCTTGAACTCGTCGAACGCCGTCTGGCCCCAGCGGAGGAACTGGTAGCGCTCGTAGTTGCGCTCGTACTCCAGGTCCACGTTCGACTCGAACGCGTCCGGGCGGCCGAAGACGTCCGCGATGACCGAGTGGTCGATGACCAGCTCGGCGGGGGCCAGCGGGTTGACCTTGGTGGGGTCGCCGCCGAGCTGCGTCACGGCCTCGCGCATGGTGGCGAGGTCGACGACGCAGGGCACGCCGGTGAAGTCCTGCATGACCACGCGGGCCGGGGTGAACTGGATCTCCGTCGAGGGCTCGGCCTTCGGGTCCCAGGCGGCGAGCGCGCGGACGTGGTCGGCGGTGATGTTCGCGCCGTCCTCGGTCCGGAGCAGGTTCTCCAGGAGGATCTTCAGGCTGTAGGGGAGGCGCTCGGCGCCTTCGACGGCACTCAGCCGGAACACCTCGTACGAGGCGTCCCCGACGGTGAGGGATCCGCGGGCTCCGAAGCTGTCCTTGCTCGAAGGTGCAGTCACGTCAACTCCATACAGCGCAAGTACTGGTGGTTGGGAACAAGGCGAGTCTTGCGCACTCGCGCTGGTGGCGCAGACGTTGCCCTCTGGTTTTAACAGTACGCGTGTCCTTTATAGGGCTTCAAGCCAGGCTCACCTAACTCGGGGCAGGATGACCGGGTGATCCGACTCGAACGCATCGGCAAGCGCTACGGTCGAGGCCCGTGGGTGCTCCAGGACGTCGACCTGAGCTTCGAACCGGGAGGGCTGACCGTGTTCACGGGCGGCAACGGCTCTGGCAAGTCGACCCTGCTCAGGATCATCGCAGGTGTGACCGCCCCCAGCGGCGGCCGGGTGCTCGGCAGACCCCGCTCGGTCGGCTACCTGCCCGAACGCTTCTCACCGGGCCTGCGGCTGTCGACCGAGACCTACCTGCGCCACCTCGCGGCCGTCCGCGGCGCCCCGAAACCGGGCACCGTGCCGGGCGTCACACCGTCCGACGACGTGCTGGACGCCCTCGGCTTCCACGGCGACCCGACGGCCCCCATCTCGACCCTGTCCAAGGGCAACGCGCAGAAGGTCGCCGTCGCGCAGGCCTTCCTCGCCACCGACCTCGTCGTGCTCGACGAGCCGTGGACCGGCCTGGACACCGCCGCCGCGGTCGTCCTGGCGGACATGGTCACGACCTCGGCGGCGACGGTGGTGGTCACCGACCACCGGGGCACCGCCCGCGGCCTGGCGGGGGCGCACGAGGTCGTGCTGCGGGGCCGGGTCGCCGCGACCGGCGTGGCGATCGAGCTCAACCGGGTCAGCGACCTGACGACCACCGTCATCGGCGAGTGGGACGGCGTGCGCGTGGTCGCCGCCACCGACGGGCGGCTCAGCCTGCTCGTCGAACCGGCCGTCAGCGACCGCGTGCTGGCCGACGCCCTGCGGCTCGGCTGCTCCGTGCTCAGCGTGCGGACGTGACGGTCGCCTCCAGCCCGTGCTCGCCCGCGATCCGGGTCGCCGCGGCCCTCGGCGAGAAGTCGTGCGCGCACCCCTGAGCGCCGGCCCGTCGTCTCGACGCCAGGGTGGCACCGGGGGTGGACGACGTCGAGGCCCGCCGGGTCGCCGAGGTCGTCCCGCTCGAACGGGGCGAACCAGCCGAGCGGGTCCTCGCGGTCCACGCCGGGGAACTCGCCTGCCACGTGCGCCGGGGTGCGCGTCCCGGTCGGCGGCCGTCATCCCGTCGGTGTCCACCGTCCACCTGGACCACTTCCCCTTCGGTACCAACAGCGGGTGGCGCCCGCCCCCCGATCGCGGTGTGATCGGGGGATGAGAAGGACGCGGCTCATCGTGGCGCTGCTAGGACTCCTGCTGGTCGCGGGCGGCACCCCCGCCCACGCGACTCCCGACGAGGGCCCGCTGCCGGGCTACACCATCGACAACCCGCCGCTGGCACCGGAAATCGTGGGCGGCACGCCTTCCCGAGTGCTCCAGGGCGTGCACAAGCACGCGGCGTACACCATCGAGGTGCCGCCGAGGTGGAACGGCCGCCTCGCGATGTGGGCCCACGGCTACCGCGGGACGTCCACCGTCCTCACCGTCGACCCGCCCGCGTACGGCCTGCGCACCCGACTGCTGAACCAGGGCTACGCCTGGGCCGCGTCCTCGTACCACGCCAACGCCTACGACGTCCGGGCGGGCGTCACCGGGACCCACGACCTGGCCGTGAAGTTCGGCTCCCTGGTCGGCAAGCCCTCGAAGGTGTTCCTCGCGGGCGTCTCCATGGGCGGCCACATCACCGGGCGCTCGCTGGAGCAGTACCCCGGCTTCTACGCGGGCGCGCTGCCCCTGTGCGGCGTGCTCGGCGACCACGAGCTGTTCGACTTCCTCCTGTCCTACCAGCTCAGCGCCCAGGCGTTGAGCGGGGTCCGCGCCTACCCGCTGCCGCCGGACTACCTGTCCACCGTCGTGCCGCGCATCCAGGCCGAGCTGGGCCTGGCAGGCCTGACCCCCGGCGGCCCGGACACGACCACCGACCAGGGCAAGCGGTTCCGGTCCGTCGTCGTCGAGCAGAGCGGCGGCCCGCGACCCGGCGACACCGCCGCGTTCGCGCACTGGAAGGACTTCCTGTTCGCCCTCGGCGCGTCCGGCGGCGGCGACACGCTGGCCGGGAACCCCGGCAGGATCGCCACGAACCTCGACACGCGCTACCGGAACGGCGACCTCGACCGGATCGTGCGGCGTGTCGCGCCCGAGGACTGGTACTCGCGCCTCACGCCGTCGCTGACCGAGGTCCCGCGCATCGCCGGGCGGCCCACCGCGCCCGTGCTGTCGCTGCACAGCCTGGGCGACCTGTTCGTGCCGTACGGGATGGAGCAGGACTACCACGACGACGTCGTGCGCAACGGGCGGTCCAGGCTGCTGGTGCAGCGGGCGATCCGGACCGTGGAGCACTGCGAGTTCGCGCCGAGCGAGGTCGGGGCGGCGTGGAACGACCTGGTGGCGTGGGTCGACCGCGGCGAGCGGCCCGCGGGCGACGACGTCCACGCGACCGGGGGAGCCGACTACGGCTGCCGGTTCACCGACCCCGCCGCCTACGACCTGCCGGGCACCCGCGGGCTGTTCCCGCGCTGCGCCTGATCACCGCGGGCCGACGTGGTGGTCGAGGAACCCCGAGAGCCGGGGGAGCACCACGTCGGCCGCCGTGGCCCCGAAGTGGTCCAGGCCGGGGATCACCTCGACCGACCAGCCCAGCGCCTCCAGCTCGGCCCGGTGGCGCTCGACCGCGCCGCCGATGTCGGTGATCAGCTCCGTCCCGGCGGTGATCCGGTCCTCGCCACCGACGAAGCAGAGCCTCGGGCAGGTGATCCGCGGCTGGGCGGCCCGGTCGTCGAACCCGGCCATCGCCTCGTAGAACGTGGCGAACTGCGGGAGCTGCGCCCGCTGCTCCTCGGGGATCGCCGCGCCGAACGCGTCCACCTCCACCCCGGCCAGCGCCCGGCTGTACCGCAGCATCTCCGCGTACGGCCCGCCGATCGGCGGGAACCCGGTCATCGCCAACGCCGTCACCCGCTCGGTGCGCAGCGCGAGCTGCATCCCGACCACACCGCCGAACGAGTAGCCCCACCACGCGAACCCGTCGATCCCGGCGGCGTCGGCGACGCGCAGCATGTCGTCGCTGACGTTGTCCGGGGTGAACGTGAGGTCCTTCGGCCGGCCGGGGTAGCTCATCAGCACGACCCGGTAGCGGTCGCCCAAGCCGCGGACCATCGACTCGGCGAACCGCACGGCGTGGTCGCGCAGCGGGTGGTCGGGCGGGCGCGGGTCGGCGTTGAACAGCACCACCGCGGGCCCTTCGCCGTGCACCTCGAAGTAGGTCTCGCCACCGTCGTGCGCCGCCGCCACCGGCATGGGACCCGCCTCTCGTCGATCTTGGGACGGCGACGGTACCGACGGCGGTGTTCGATGACGGTCAACCCGGCCCCGGCGACTCCCGCGCGGCCCGGATCCCGGCCGGTACCTCGGCCGCGGCCCCGTCGGCGGTTCGCGGACCGGGCGGAGGACAGGGCACGCGTACCGTGTGTCGTGCTCGCATCGACGGTGAACGGAGTGGTGTGGTCGCGCTGGTGAAGTACCTCGCGGTGGACCTGCTGCGGTCGCAGCGGTACCTGCCGCCGCTGCTCCTGCACTGCGCCGTGCTCGGCATGATGTTCAGCGGCGACGCGGGCGACGCGCTGTTCGCGTACGCGGGCTCGTGCGCGCTGATCTACCCGGTCGCCGCCTGGCTCGGCGTGGTCGTCGCGACCACCGAGGACCCGATCCAGCGCACCGTCACCGCGGTCACGGCGGGCGGCTGGGGCCGGATCGCGTCGGCGCAGGCGCTGCTCGCCGCGGCGGGCGCGGTCGTCCTCGCGGTGATCGCCACGCTGTGGCCGGTGGCCACCAACCCGCACCTGTTCTCGCCCGCCGTCGTGGGGCTCGGCGCGGTCGCCCACCTCGTCTGCGGCCTCACCGGGGTCGGCGTGGGGATGCTGTGCTCGCGGCCGGTGGTCGTGCGCGCCGGGCCGTCGCTGCTGGCGGTCGTGGCGATCGTGGCGGTGACGTTCAAGGCGGGCCAGGCCACGCCGGTGGGCGTGGTGCTCGGTGGTCTGGCGCGGCAGGACCTCGGGGGGCTGCCCGTCGCCGCGGGCGCGTCGGTGCTGCTGGTCGTCGTCTCGGCGCTGGCCGCGTGGCGCCTGGGACCCCGCCGGGCGTGAGCGCGCCCGGCGGGGGGAGACCCGTCGGGCGGGGCCCAGCGGACGCGGCCCGCCGAGCCGGTGCCGATCCTCCGCTCGATCCCGACGTCGATCCACCCGTTCCGCACCCGGCCCGCGCCGCCGGTGGTCCTCCGCCTCCCGCTCCACCCCGTGCGCGGTGGAGCGGTGGCCGTCGCCGCTCGTGCCTCCGTGAACGGCGAACGCCCCGCCACCGGGAGCCGGTGACGGGGCGTTCGCCCGAGCGGGACTACTTCGCGAGCTTCAGCAGCTCGTCGATGTCCTTCGGCTCCAGACCCCGCATGAGGGTCAGGCCGAGCTCGCTGTACGTGCGGACCGGGCTGACGTACCACTTGCCGTCGACCTCGGTGGAGACGACGCCGATGCCGTCCTTCAGCACCCGCGCGCCGATCCGGCCGATCACGTCGGCGACCGAGCCGGACACGTTCTTGCCGCCCTGCTGCTCGACGAGCTGCGTGATCTCGTCGGCGCACAGCTTCTGGTCCTGGCCCTGCGCGGAGACGGAGTAGCAGTCACCGGAGCGGACGACCTCGACCTTCTCGCCGTCGACCTCGACGCCGATCTTCTTGATCGTCAGCAGCGTGCCGCCGGTGACCTCCTTGGAGTCCGTCTCGAACGCCGTCAGCTTCGCGCCCGTCGCCGGGAGCCTGCCCGCCTGGTCGATGAGCACCGGGCCCAGGTCCTGGAGCACGCCGAGCTCGTCCGGCGGCAGCAGCGCGATGACCTTGGTCAGGTCGGCGGCCATGCCCGCTTCGACGATCTGCTTCGCGGCGTCCGAGGCCGACCCGGCGCCCGCGGGGGCGATCGGGTTGGACGGCCACTTCAGCTTCTCCTCGTGCAGGACGTTGTCCGCGATCGTGTAGAAGAGGCTGGGGTACCACTCGCCGTCGACCTTGATCGACGCGATGCGGACCGGCTCGCCCTTGTTCGACTTCTTGATCTCCTCGGCGATGTCGATCGTCTCGGTGCTGGGCGCCTCGTCCTGCGCGCCCATCGCCTCGACCAGCTTGTCGGTGAGGGGGATCTTCTTGACGTCGGAGGTGAGCGTGATCTTGCCCTCGGTGAGCTTGTTGATCACCAGGTGGTCGTTGACCGTCTCGGCCGCGCCCTCGTCGAACTTGACGTTCTCGGCCTTGAACTCCACGCCGGTGACCTTGTTCGGGTCGGCGTCCTTCTTCAGCACCTCGAGCCGCTTGAGCTCGTCCACGGTGCCGGTCAGGTAGTCCTTGCTCAGCTTCGCCTCGGCGGGCGCGAGCCCGTTCATGATGCCGATGACGTCACCGCTGCCCAGCGCGCTGACGAGGTTGTTCGCCGCGGCGGCCGGGCTCGGCGCGCCCGCGGCCACGTCGTTGGAGTTCTTCAGCGCGTACACGGTCACCACCGCGCCCGCGGCGAGCGCGACGACGGCCACCACGGCGGTGATCGCCAGGCCGGTGCGCTTCTTCTTCGGCGGGCCGCCCGCGTACCCGATCGGCCCCTGGGCGCCGGGGAACTGCTGCTGGCCGTACTGGTCCTGGCCCCACGCCTGCTGCTGCGGGAAGCCCTGCGGACCGGTCTGGGGGAAGCCCGGCTGCTGCTGCGGGAAACCCTGGGGGCTGCTCTGCGGGAAGCCCGGCTGCTGCTGGGGGAAGCCCTGCGGGTTGCTCTGCGGGTAGCCGCCCTGCTGCGGTTGCTGCGGGAAGCCCTGCGGACCCGTCTGGGGGTAACCGCCCTGCTGCGGGTTCTGCTGCCACCCACCCTGCTGCGGCTGGTTCGGGTTGTTCTGCGGGGGCCATTCGCCGCCGCCGCCACCTGGGTAGCTCACGGTGTTCCTCCTGGTTTGCTGGTCGCTGCGCGGGCCGACGCGGTGAGCACGGTGATCGCCCCCGCGATCGCCAGCACGGCACCACAGAGGGCAACGGCCGGTCCGGTCAGGCTGATCCCGACCATCGCGCCCTCGTTGCTCCCTTGGACGGTGACAAGTGCCGCCACCGTTCCCGTGATCGTGCCAAAAAGAATTCCCGTCCACGCGGCGAATCGACGAAGTCCGAACGTGAACAAGAGCACGCAGCAGACCGCCACCGGTGTCATCGACACCCACGCGACCCTGATGACCTCGCCGTATCCGTTTCCCAGACCCGCCCAACCACGGAGTGCGAGCACCTCGTAGCTGTCCCTGCCCACGGTTCCCGAACGCAACCAGGGCAGGAACGAGCCCACCACGGTCGTTATCAAACCGAGAGCACCTACTCCGCAACCAAGCCACATCGTGCGCACCGGCACATGCTCGCAGCCTTTCCCGACGCATTCTCGCCGGTACCGGAAATGGCGGTCGCGGGTCACCTCCGCCGATGTGCAACGGTGGAGCGGTGGACAGCCCGGAGAACGACACCGCGGCGGCGAGCGCCGCGCTCGCCCGCGCCCGCCGCGTGACCGTCCTGACGGGAGCGGGCGTCTCGACGGAGTCCGGCATCCCCGACTTCCGGAGCGCCGACGGCGCCGCGCTCCTCGAACCCGACCTCACCGCCCTCCTGGCCGACGCCGGGCTGCGCCGGAGGTCGTGGCGGGCGCGCCTGCACCACCCCGTGTGGACGGCGCGGCCGAACCCGGCGCACCGCGCGCTGGTCGACCTGGAGCGCGCCGGACGGCTGCGCGCCCTGCTGACCCAGAACGTCGACGGCCTGCACCAGGCCGCGGGCTCGACGTCGGTGGTCGAGCTGCACGGCTCGATCCGGGAGACCGCCTGCGTCGCGTGCGGCGACCGCCGCCCGATGGCCGCCGCGCTCGACCGCGTCCGCGACGGCGACGACGACCCCGCCTGCCTGCTCTGCGACGGCGTGCTCAGGTCCGCCACCGTGCCCTTCGGCAGGCCGCTGGACGCCGACGTGCTCCGCGCGGCCCGCACCGCCGCGCTCGACTGCGACCTGCTGCTGGTGGCGGGCACGTCGCTGCTGGTGGCGCCCGCCGCGGACCTCGTCCCCCTCGCCGCGCGGGCCGGGGCCGCGGTGGTGATCTGCAACGCCGAACCCACGCCGTGCGACGGGCTGGCCGCCGCCGTGGTGCGCGCCCCGGTCGGCCGCGTGCTGCCGGAGCTGGTGGCGGTGCCCGCGGTCGGGTCCGACCGGCCCGTCCGGACGTGGGGCGATCCGAGCACGTGGTGATTAGGGTGGGTTCCTGATCGACACCGGAGGTGCGTCCCATGAAGGTGCCACTGACGATCGCGGACTTCCTGGACCGCGCCGAGCTGGTCCACCGCGACACGACGGCCACGATCGACGAACCCGACCAGCCCGCCGGGGCGGTGGCGACGACGACCTACGGCGAGATGGCCGTGCGGGCGCGCGCCTGGCAGGCCGGGCTGGACGCCCTGGGGGTCGGCGGGGGTGAACGGGTCGCCGTCGTCAGCCACAACTCCGCGCGGCTGCTGGAACTCCTGCACGCCGTGCCCGCGAGCGGCCGCGTGTGCGTGCCGGTGAACTTCCGGCTCAGCGCCGACGAGGTGTCCTACATCGTCGAGCACAGCGGCGCGTCGGTGCTGCTGGTCGACCCGGAGCTGAAGGCGCTCGACGGGATCTCCGCGCCGCACCGGTTCACCCTCGGCGAGCAGACCGAGACCGAGCTGATGCGGTTCGACACCGCGCCCCGGCCGTGGAGCGCGCCGGACGAGGACGCGACGGCCACCATCAACTACACCTCCGGCACGACCGCGCGGCCGAAGGGCGTGCGGCTGACGCACCGCAACATCTGGCTGGACGCCGTCACGTTCGCCATGCACACCCGCGCGTGGGAGCGGGACGTGTACATGCACGTGCTGCCGATGTTCCACTGCAACGGCTGGGGGATGCCGTACGGGCTGGCCGGGCTCGGCGTGCCGCAGGTGGTGCTGCGCAAGGTCGACGGCGCCGAGATCCTGCGCCGCGTGCGCGACCGCGGTGTGACGCTGATGTGCGGCGCGCCCGCCGTGTGGAACACCGTGCTGGACGCCGCGCGGTCGTGGGAGGGCGAGATCCCCGGCCGGGACGAGGTGCGCGTCGTGTGCGCGGGCGCCCCGCCGCCCAGCCGGACCATCGCGCGGGTGGCGGAGGAGCTGGGCTGGGAGTTCCTCCAGATCTACGGCCTCACCGAGACCTCGCCGCTGCTCACGTTCAACCGCACCCGGCCGCAGGACGTCGACCTGCCCGCGGAGGAGCGCGCGCAGAAGCTCTCGCGCGCCGGGGCGCCCGTGGTGGGCGCGCGGCTGCGGGTGTCGGAGGACGGTGAGGTGCTGGCCCGCTCGAACGTGGTCATGGACGGCTACTGGGAGAACCCGGAGGCGACGTCCGACGCCGTCTCCGACGGCTGGTTCCGCACGGGCGACGGCGGCTACCTCGACGACGAGGGCCACCTGACCATCTCCGACCGCCGCAAGGACGTGATCATCACCGGCGGGGAGAACGTGTCGTCCATCGAGGTCGAGGACGCCGTGTTCGGCCACCCCGCGGTGGCCGAGGTCGCCGTGATCGGCGTGCCGCACGAGAAGTGGGGCGAGACGATCAAGGCGCTGGTGGTCGTGGCGGACGGCGCGTCGGTCACCGAGGCGGAGATCATCGCCCACTGCAAGGCCAGGCTCGCCGGGTACAAGGCGCCGACGTCGGTCGAGTTCCGCGACGCCATCCCGCGCACGGCCACCGGCAAGATCCAGAAGTTCCGGCTGCGCGAGCCCTACTGGGAGGGGCTGACCCGGAAGGTGAACTGACCCACCCCCGGTGTGCCCGTGACACGTGTGGTTGATGGTGCACGTGTGCCCGGTGGCGACAACGGGGTGGGGGTGGCACGCTGCCAGGAAGCACCGGTACTAGGCCGTTCGGCCCAGTACCGGCGGGCTGAACGGTGGGAGGTGACGTCGTGTCCACACGACGGGCGGTCGCTCGGATGGCGGTCTCCGCGCTGGTGGCGGTGGCCGTGGCGCTCGCGCAGGCGGGTCCGGGGTCCGCGGCCCCACCCCCACCGTCCAACCCCAGCGACTCGGACATCAGCGCCGGGCGCGCGGACGCCGACGCGAAGGCCGCCAGGGTCGGCGAGCTGACCGGTGAGCTGACCCAGGCCGAGGCGCGCCTGCAAGAGCTGACCGACGAGGTCTCGCGCAAGATGGAGCTGGTCAACAAGGCCAGGGTCGACCTGGAGGCGGCGCAGGCCGAGGCCGCGAAGGCCCTCGCCGACGCCGAGTCGGCCCGCGTCGAGGCCGACGCGGCGGGCAAGGCCGTCGAGGACGGCAGGCGCGACCTGGACGAGTTCGCCGCCGCCAGCTACCAGCAGGGCAGCACCATCGGCTCGATCAGCGCGTACCTGGGCGCGACCAGCCCCGAGGACCTCCTAGCCCGCGCCCAGCTGCTCGAAGCGGTGTCCGGGTCGAGCCTGAACGCCATGGAGCAGATCGAGCTGAGCCGCACGGAGAAGGCGAACAAGGACTCCGCCGCCCGCGCCGCGCTCGACGAGGCGAACCGGAAGCAGGCCGCCGCCGACGAGGCCAAGAAGGCCGCCGACGAGGCTCAGGCCGTCGCCGTCCAGGCCCAGCAGGACCAGGCGGGCCAGGCCGCCCTGATCAGGGACAGCAAGGCGGGCGTCGAGGCGCAGCTCGCCGAGGCGCTCGGCGCGGTCGACGGCCTCACCGCCCAGCGCGCCCAGTACGACGAGTGGGCCGCGAACAAGCAGCGCGAGGACGACGAGAACGCCCGCCGCGCCGCCGAGTCCGCCGCCGCGCAGCAGGAGGAGGACGACGCCCCCGCCCAGGCCCAGCCCGCCCAGCGGCCGCGCCCCGTCCAGTCCGCCCCGAGCGGCGACGGCGTCGAGATCGCCATCTCCCGCGCCATGGCGTACATCGGCACGCGCTACTCGTGGGGCGGCGGCAACTACAACGGGCCCACCGTGGGCATCCGCGACGGCGGCGTCGGCGACTCCTACGGCGACTACTACAGCGTGGGCTTCGACTGCTCCGGCCTGATGATGTACGCCTTCGCGGGCGCGGGCGTGTACATCCCGCACTACAGCGGCTACCAGTACAACTCCGGCCGCAAGGTCCCGCTCAACCAGGCGCAGCGCGGCGACATGCTGTTCTGGGGTCCCGGAGGCGGCACCCACGTCGCCCTGTACCTCGGCGGCGGCATGATGATCGAGGCCCCGTACTCCGGCTCCAGCGTCCGCGTGTCCCCGGTCCGGTACGGCGGCATCATGCCGTACGCGACCCGGCTGCTCTGATCGGTCACCCGTTCCGGATATTCCCGTTCAGGGCGAAGAACTCCGCAAAGATGCGGATTCCGAATGCTCCATTCGGATGTCTTCCACTATCTCGCGGTCGCGACGACGTGCTGTTCCGGTCACCTCCCGAATAGCCCGAAGGGCTGAACCGTTGCCAGTGCCGCTCGATTGTCGAACAATCGAGCGGCACTTCGTCCTAGGCTGCCCCGAACACGGCTAAGGTGGTCCGGTGCACCCGCCTGGGGTGAATTCGTGGGGGTGGTGCTTCGTGGCGTTACACCGGGCGATCGTCCTGGTCGACATCGCGGGCTTCACCGATCCCCTGCGCACCGCCGAGGACCAGAAAACCGTGCACCACGCCCTTTACGAGATGCTCGACGGCACCTTCGCCGAATCCGGGCTCGACCTGGAGCGGTGCTCGGTGGAGGACCGGGGCGACGGCGCGATGGTCCTCGTCCCGCCCGAGTTCCCGAAGATCCTCCTCGCCGACCAGTGGCCGACCAGGCTCGCGGCGGCCCTGCGCAGGCACAACGCGGTGCACTCCGAGTCCTCCACGATGCGGCTGCGGGTCGTCCTGCACGCCGGTGAGATCCACCTGAGCAGCAACGGCGTGGTCAGCCAGGCGGTCAACCTCGCCTTCCGCCTGCTGGACGCCCAGGCCGCCCGCGAGGCGCTGGCCGAGTCCGGCGGCGTGCTCGCGCTGATCGCCTCCGAGCGGTTCTACGAGGAGGTGGTCCTGGCCGACCCGGCCGCCGACCCCACCTCCTACCGCCGGATCCCGGTCTCGGTGAAGGGGACGGAGACCTCCGCCTGGCTGCGGCTGCCCGACCGCAACGGGGCGGCACCGCGCCGGGAAACGAATCGCGCGGCGCGGCCGGGAAACATTTTCGAACTGGTCGACGCGGTGCTCGACATCGCGGTGGTGAACGACGTGGCGGGCAGGCAGTCCGTGCTCGACCTGTTGAGGCCGGAAATCAGCGCCTCGGTCCCCCACGATTCCCGCACGCGGGTGCACGTCGTGTCATTGCTGCGCACCTGTCTGCGGTACGACGGAGGTCTGGCGGAACTCGTCGAGGTGTTGAGCGCCTTCGACGGGAATACGCCCGCTGTGCGCCGTCTGGTCGAGGTGTCCCGGAATTGGCCGTCGGATCCGCCGCGCTGAATCCGGCGACCGGTCATCCGGGTCACGACCAGCCGACGAGGGAGGGGTGTGGGGTGCGATCACCGACCGGTCCGGACGCGTCGCTGTGGGTGCTCGTCGACGCGCTGGAGCAGGTGCACGTCCTGCGCGACCCCAACGGCCGGATGCTGTGCCTCGACCTGCTCGCCGACGAGCTCGGGTTCACCCCGCAGGTGCAGGCCTTCCCCTCCCTGCGCATGCACCTGTTCAGCATCGTGCTGGCGTGCAGGCAGCACCGGGACGGGCTGGTGACGCTGCTCAAGGTGCTGGACCAGATGGATCCGCGGTCCACGACGGTGCGGCGGGCCTGCCAGGTGTTCGAGAACATGCGCGCCGCCGACCTGCTGTCGCACCGCGAACGGGAACGGCTGCTGGACCTGTTCTCCCACACCACGTGCACGACCGTGGCCGAGCTGTGCCGGACCGCCGCCGGTCCCGCCGCCGCCGAGCCCGCCGTGGAACCCGAGGAGCTGGCCGACGCGCTCGCCCACCTGGAGCAGCTCAACGCCCGGTCCGACGGCCTTCCCCCGCTCGTGGTGTTCGTCGAGCACCTGGCGAGGCGCCTGGACGGACCGCACGCGGACCAGCTCAGGGACTGGAACGACCAGCTGGCGCGCAAGCTGGACGTGGTGGACCAGCTCAGGTCCCTGCGCGGCCGCGACGCCGAGGTCGACCCGCCAGAGGTGGACGTCGAGGCCTGCCTGGTGCTGCGGATCGAGCGGCACGGCTTCGACCGGGACACCTTCGTGCTCACCGACTGGCGGCAGAGCCACCCGACCGGCTGGTACCCCCAGCGCGGCGACGACTTCAAGGGCTCCCTCGCGGAGATCGAGGCGCGGGTGGCGGACCTGGTGGAGGAGGCCGAGGCGCACTGGGCCCGGAACGCGGACTCCATCCGGGTGGAGTTCCTGCTGCCCCACGACCTGCTGAACCTGCCCGTCGACCAGTGGAAGCTGGAGGCGAGCACCGACCTGCCGCAACCGCTCGGACTGCGCTACCAGGTCGTGCTGCGCAGCCTGGAGCGCGCCCGCACCCACCACTGGCACCGGAGGTGGCGGCAGCGGTGGGCGAGGCTGCGGTCGAGCCGGGACCACTCGGTCAACGGCGTGCCGATGACGCACTGGTGCTCGGGGAAGGCCCGCGACCTCGGCGCGCTGGAGCGGGTGCTGGTGCTGCGGGAGGAACTGGTGTCGCTCGTGCTGAGCGCCCCGCCGCCGCCCGCGCCCGCCACGACCGTCGACGAGGTCGTCATCGGCCTGCGCAGCGGCCTGCCGGTGATGATCTGGCACCGCGACGACGGGTCCCGCCGCCCGTTCGACGCCGCGATCCGCCCGCTGCTCAAGGGGCTGGGCGAACTGCCGGAGGGCGTGAGGCTGCTGCGCGGGCGGGCGCCGGGCACGGTCCGGTCCACCGGGCGCATCGGCGGCCACGTGTCGCTGCTGTGGGACGACCCCGATCGACCAGTCGAGCCGGTGGAGCTGCCCACCGCGCCGTGCAAGGAGGTACCCGCCCCATGAACCAGACGGACCCGGTCGGCGACGGCGACCCGCGCTGGTGGATCTACCGCGGCACCGGCCGGCCCCGCGCGGAAGCCGATCCGACCTCCGTCCTGCCGCCACCGCCCTCGTGGCGGACGTTCGACGGCGGCCCGGTCACACCGGTGGACCTCACCGGGGGGCGGACGGAGTACGAGCGCAGGCTCGGCGTCACGTCGGTGGTGCGGATGCAGGACATGCCCACCGACGAGATCACCATGGTCAACGCGGCCCTGTACCTGCGTCGGCCGCTCCTCGTCACGGGTCGGCCCGGCACCGGGAAGTCCAGCCTCGCCTACAAGATCGCCAGGGAGCTGAAGCTCGGTCCGGTGCTGCGGTGGCCCATCAGCAGCCGCAGCACGCTCCAGGACGGGCTCTGGGAGTACGACGCCATCGGCCGCGTGCAGGCCGCCGCGGTGCAGCGCGACCAGGAGCCGGACATCGGGGAGTTCGTCCACCTCGGACCGCTGGGCACGGCGCTGCTGCCGTACTCCTCGCCGAGGGTGCTGCTGATCGACGAGCTCGACAAGTCCGACATCGACCTGCCGAACGACCTGCTGAGCGTGTTCGAGGACGGCGAGTTCCGGATCCGGCCCCTGCTGCGGATCGCGGGCCGCCAGCCCGACGTCCGGGTGTTCACCGCCGACCAGGACAGCTCCGCCGTGGTGCACCGCGGACTGGTGCGCTGCAACGCCTTCCCCGTCGTGGTGGTCACCAGCAACGGCGAGCGGGAGTTCCCTCCCGCGTTCCTGCGCCGGTGCCTGCGCCTGGAGATGCCGGAGCCGACGGTCGAGCAGCTGGCCAACATCGTCGCGGCGCACTTCCACGGCGTGGAGCTGACGCACGCGACCGAGCTGATCCGCTCCTTCGTCGACCGCAGCGCCCGCGACGGGGGACTGGCCGCCGACCAGCTGCTGAACTCCATCTACATGGCGACCTCGGGCGCCTACGCCGTCGACGACAGCTGGCAGCGGCTGTGCGACTCCCTGTGGCGCGAACTGGGCGTGGCGGGCGTGGAATGACCGGGGGGCGACGCGACCACCTGGGCACCGGCCAACTCAGACCGGACGAGTTGGCCGACGCGCTGTGGCTCGCCGCCCAGATCCGCAACGCCAGGGACGCGCCGCCCACACCCCCGCCGGGGGCGCGGCCACCCGCGCCCCCGGCCGAGCCGCCGGAACCGCCGGGGTTCGACCCGGTGGACCCGGCCCTCCCGGAGACCACCGGCGGACCCGTCGACCGGGTGCCCGGCCGGGGTGAGCTGACGGTCGACGTCGTCGAGCCCGCGCACTTCCGGTCGGCGAGCCGCCGGGTGGCCGCCCGGTGGCGGGGGCCGTCGCAGCTGCCCGACGCCCGCGGTGTGGTCCGCGCGCTCCGGCCGCTGACGCGCACCGTCCCCTCGCGGGTGGACCTGGTCCTCGACGAGGAGGCGACCGCCGTCCGCGCCGCCGAGGAGGGCCTGTGGCTGCCCGCCCGGCGGCCCGCGCAGGTGCACCCCTTCGACGTCGTCCTGGTCGTGGACGACAGCGCGTCGATGCGGATCTGGCGCAGCGGGGTGGTCGAGTTCCGCGACCTGCTGCGGCGGCAGGGCGCGTTCCGGGACGTGCGGGTGGTGCACCTCGACACCGACCGCGAGCACGACGCCCTCGTCCTGCGCGGGCAGTCGCCCGGTGCGGTGCCGCAGGCGCCCGCCAGGGTGGCCGACCCGACCGGCCGCCGGATCATCCTCGTGCTCACCGACGGCGTCGGCGCGGGCTGGCGCACCGGGGGGATGCACGACCTGCTCGCGGGCTGGGGCCGCAGCGGACCGGTGGCCGTGGTGCAGGTGCTCCCGTCGGGCATGTGGCCGTCCTGGTCCGTCATCCGCACCGCCATGGCCAGGTGGAGCAGCCCGGCGCCGCTGCTGCCGTCCGCGCGCTGGGTCGCCGTGCCGACCGACGCCTCCGTGCTCCACGACCACGAGGGCGTGATCCCGGTGCCCGTGCTCGAACTCGACGGCCGGTGGTTCGGCCGCTGGGTGGACCTGGTGACCGCGAGCGGGACGGGAGAGGTGGAGCTGCCCGCCCTCCGACCCGCGGGTCTCGCCCCCGCGGACCCAGGGCCCGCGGTGCCGTCCGACCCGGTCGAGCGGATCCTCCGCTTCCGGCGGATCGCCACCCCGACCGCGTTCCGCCTGGCCGTGCTGCTCGCGGCGGCGCCCCTGTCCGTCCCGATGATGCGGGTCGTCCAGGAGGCGCTGCTGCCGTCGTCGACGGCGGCGCACCTCGCGGAGGTCTTCCTCGGCGGCCTGCTCCGCCCGTACGCGCATTCGGCCAACGGAATCAGTACGGGCGTACTCGAATACGATTTCCACCCCGGTGTGCGGTCGGAGCTATTGGCGGGCGGAGCGCGGTCGGACACGTCGGCGGTATTCCGGCTGGTAGCGGATTTCCTCGGCCCCCGCGTCGAGGCCGTGGGCAATCTGCGCGAAGTGCTGCGGGCACCGGACACCGCCGCGATACCGGTCCTTTCCGGTGCCGCTCTCCCGTTTCTGAGACTCCAGCACACGGTGCTCCGCGCGCTCTCCGGTCCGTATGCGCGCCGGGCGACCGCGCTCGAAGCCATAATATCGCCCAATAGGGGGGCATCGGGGAATTGGGGGGCGCCGGAGCTTGAGTCAGATGGACGAAAGCCGATAGGTTCAGCGCCGGCCGGACGGCCGGCGGTCACGCATGCGTGGCCGCCTGAGGCGATGAGAAAAACTGATGGGGTGGCTCGAATTCATGCGCACCGCGAAGACGACGTGACCGCGCTCAGCCCGAACAGGGAAGCAGCGGTGCTGCCGCACGCACGTCCCGCGCAGCAGCCCGCCGTGCTCGGCGGCGTGCCGCTGCGCAACGTCAACTTCACGGGGCGCGCCGCACTCCTCGACGACCTCCACCGGCGGCTCAACCAGGGCGACACCACAGCGGTCCTGCCGGAGGCCCTGCACGGCCTCGGCGGCATCGGCAAGTCCCAGGTGGCGGTCGAGTTCGTGCACCGCCACATGGCCGACTACGACCTGATCTGGTGGATCTCCGCCGAGGACGTCGACCAGATCCAGGCCGCGTACGTGAACCTGTGCGCCAAGCTCAAGCTGCGCGCCGAGCCCGCGGCCGACACGGCGGTGCCCGCGGTGCTGGAGGCCCTGCGCCTCGGCGACCCGTACCGCCGCTGGCTGCTGATCTTCGACAACGCCGACTCGCCGGAGGAGGTCCGCAGGTACTTCCCGCACGGCGCGGGCCACGTCCTGATCACCTCGCGGAACGCGAGCTGGGCGAGCGTGGCGTCCTCGCTGTCGGTGGACGTGTTCACCCGCGAGGAGAGCCGCAAGCTGCTCCAGCGCCGCAACCCCGCCCTCCCGGACGCCGACGCCGAGCGGCTCGCCGAGGTGCTCGGCGACCTGCCGCTCGCGGTCGACCAGGCCGCCGCGTGGAGCGCCGAGACCGGCATGTCCGCGGACGAGTACGTCCAGCTCTTCGAGGACAAGCGGGCCGAGCTGCTGAGCCTCGACCCGCAGCCCTCCGACTACCCGCTGACGGTGGCCGCGGCGTGGGACGTGTCGCTCGACCGCCTGCGCGAGCAGCACCCCGCCGCGTTGCAGCTGCTGCGGGTCTGCTCCTTCTTCGCCCCGGAGCCGATCGCGCGCAAGCTCCTCGCGGGCGTCCGCAACCTGCCGTTCCCGCAGGAGCTGGCCGACGCGCTGCGCGACCCGGTGCTGCTGGGGCGGGCGATCCGGGCGATCAACCGGTACAGCCTCGCCACGATCGACCACCGCAACGACACCCTCCAGCTGCACCGGCTGGTCCAGACCGTGCTGCGCAGCCAGATGAACCCGGAGGAGCTGCGGCAGATGCGCCACGTCGCGCACCTGCTGCTGGCCAACGGCGACCCGAACCAACCGGAGGACGTCAGCCACTGGCCGCGCTACCAGGAGCTGCTGCCGCACGTGCGCGCCACGCGGCTGATCGAGTGCGACGACCCGTGGGGGCGCAAGCTCGCCATCAACATCGCGAACTTCCTGTTCTCCTGGGGCGACCCGGAGCGGGCCCGCGTGCTGGCGTCGGAGATGGTCGAGAAGTGGAAGGTGCAGCTGCCGCCGGACCACCTGGACACGCTGATCGCGAGCCGGTGGCACGGGCGGGCACTGCGGGCGGTCGGCCGCTACGCCGAGTCCGGCCGCATCGCGGAGAACACCCTCGACCGGCTGCGGGCCACGCTCGGCGACGACCACGAGGAAACCCTGCTCACCGCGCACGGCGTCGCGTCCGACCTGCGGGCGCGCGGCGAGTTCCAGACGGCGCGGCTGCTCAACGAGGACACCTACCTGCGGGCGCGCGCCGCGTTCGGCGAGGACGACCCGGAGACGCTGCGGGCGGCGAACAACTACGCGTTGAGCATGCGCCTGACCGGCGACCTCCAGGCGGCGAGGGAACTCGACGACGACACGTGGCGCAAGCGGGCCATCGCGCTCGGGGAGGACCACCGGTTCACCCTGCTGACGCTCGACAACCTGTCCGTCGACCTGCGCGAGTGCGGTGACTACAACGGGGCCTGCCGCTTCCAGGAGAACACCGTCCGCCGGTTCCGGGACATCATCGGCAGCCACAACAGCCTGACGCTGTCCGCCATCAAGAACCTGTCCGTGGCCAGCCGCAAGGCCGGTGACCACGAGGGTGGCCGCGCGCTGTCGGAGGAGTCCTACCGGGGGCTGCTCGACCGGTACGGCGCCCGGCACCCCGACGCGATGTCCGCGGGCATGAACCACTCCGTGTCGCTGCGCCAGACCAAGGACCTGAAGGGCGCCAGGCAGCTCGGCGAGAAGATCTGGGGCCTGTACCGGGACGCGATGGGCGAGGACCACCCGTTCGCCCTGGCGGGCGCGACGAACCTCGCGGTGACCCTGCGCAACCTGGGGGAGCCGGAGAAGGCCAGGGAGCTGAACGAGCGCGCGTTCGCGCGGTTCGAGCACGTGCTGACGCCCAACCACTTCTTCACGCTGGTCTGCGCGACGAACCTCGCGAGCGACCACCACGCCCTGCGCGACTACCGGACCGCGTACGACATGGACGTCGCCGCGCGGGAGCGGTCGGAGCTGGTGCTCGGCCGCGACCACCCGTCGACCCTCGCGCTGGACGCCAACATCGCGCTGGACCTGCGCGGTCTCGGCGACGACGACCGCGCCGACGAGATCCAGGCCGAGACGGTCTCCCGTTTCCAGCGGGTGCTGGGTCCGAACCACCCGGCGACGATGGGTGCGATGCACAACGTGCGGGCCGACTGCGACATCGATCCTATGCAGATCTAACCCGTCGTGTTCCATTCGGTCGCCTTCCGGTCAACCGAATCGGAGCAGCGGCCGAAGTACGAGAATTGCGGAGAACGGACTCGCCCGGTGCCGCCGGGGTGAGTCCGTTCTCGTCATTCGGTGTGCTTTACGTCTAGTGGCGCTGACCCCGGCGCTCGATCTCATGCATGATGAAGTCGTGTCGTCGCCATTGCGAGGAGGATCGACATGATGGGGACCCCTGCGGCTGATCTGGAAACAGACCTGGCAGACCTGTCCGAATTGTCCTTGGCGCAGGTGCGGACGACGAACGGCTCGGTGTTGACCGGTTCCGTCGCCAGGCTGGTCGCCCGTACCGAACGCGCGGTTCACGTCGTTCTGGAGAACAGCGTATGCCGCGACAAGAGGTGAAGCGGATCGGCTGAGGGCACGTGACGCGTCCCCACCAGTTGGCCAGAGCGGACTTCGACTCACTCGCCACCGGTGGCGGAGGTCCGAACGCGATCAGGCACCTCGTCACGACCAACCGCAGCAAGCACCTGGCCCTGCTGCGCGCCGTGCTGGACTCGGCCGAGGCGCGGCCCGACTCGCACGGGCCCCTGGCGCCCCCCGGCGCGGCCTGGGACCTCCTGGCCGCGGCTCAGCGCGACCGGCCCGAGGTCGTCGAACGCCTGCTGCGCCACCCCGTCGTGGCCGTCTGGGCGGTGCACGCGCTGCGCAGGCTGCACCGCGCCACCACCGACCCCGCCCCGCTGTGGGTCGCGCTCGGGTACCTGCACTGCGTCGCCGCCGCCGCGGCGGTCCTCGCGGGCCTGCGGTTCAGCCTGGACGTGCCGGTCGCCGACGGGGCGGTGGTGCTGCCGACCGTCGGGCTCGCGCGCGTCCCGCACGTCCGGGAGCGGTGGGCGGTCGCGACCGCGGGCGGTGGTCCCGGCAGGCTGCGGGTCCGCGGCCCCACGGGCACGGTGCGCGTGGACGGCGACCTCACGGCCGACGCGGACGGCTGGTGGGCCGCGCACCGGCTCCGCGGTCCGGCCGCGGACCTCCTGCTGGACGACCTCGACCCGTTCCGCGGCTTCACCGGCAGGCTGCCGCCCTCCCGGCTGAGCGAGGACGAGCTCGCCCGGTGGCAGACCGGCCTGACCGAGACGTGGACCCTGCTGACCGAGCACCACGCCGAGACCGCCGCCGCGCTTGCCACGGGGCTGACCGTCCTGGTCCCCAGGCCCCCGGCGGGGCCGTTCCAGCCCTACAGCGCGTCGGCCGAGGACGCCTTCGGCTGCGTGGCGCTGTCGCTGCCGCCCACGGCGGTCGACTTCGCGGCGACGTTCGTGCACGAGTTCCAGCACAGCAAGCTCTGCGCCCTGCTGGACCTGGTCGAGCTGCACCGCGACGACGGCTCCGACAGCCGGTTCTACGCCCCGTGGCGCGACGACCCGAGGCCGCTGGGCGGGCTCCTCCAGGGCACCTACTCGTTCGTCGGCGTCGCGGGGTTCTGGCGCGCGCAGCGGCGGGTCGACGACACGCCGCTGGCGCACTTCGAGTTCGCGCACTGGCGGGAGCAGACGCGCCGGGCCGCCCGCACGCTGCGCAACGCCCCCGCCCTCACGAGCCTCGGCCGCCGGTTCGTCGCGGGCATGTCGGAGCAGCTCGCGGCGTGGTGCGCCGAACCCGTGCCCGCCGACGTGCTGTCGACGGCGCGGCTCGCCGCCGCCGACCACCACGCGACCTGGAGGCTGCGGCACCTGCGCCCCGACCGGGAGCACGTGGCGGCGCTCGCGACCGCGTGGCTGGCGGAGCGGGCGCGCCCGCTCCTGCCGGAGCCGCAGCCGACCATGATCCCGGCCACCGAGGCCCCGGACGACCCCACGCCGCGCACGACCCTGGTCCGCGCGAGCCTCGCCGACCCGGACCGGTTCGCGGCGATGACCGCCGACCCCCGGACCGTGCCCGGCACCACCGAGGCCGACCTCGCCCTCGTCACCGGCGACCCGCGCTCCGCCGCCGACGGCTACCTGGACCTGGTGCGCGACCGGCCCGACCACGCGTGCGCGTGGACCGGGCTGGGCCACGCGCTGCACGCCCAGCCCGCGGGGGCGGCGCTGCTGCACCGGCCGGAACTGGTCAGGGCGGTGCACCGCGAGGTCCAGCTCCGGTGCGGCTCCGCGCCCGACCCCGTCCGGCTGGCGGCCTGGATCGGCGTCACCTAGCCACCCCTCGCCGGGTTTCGCGCCGGTCAGGACGAGGGCCCACCTGAGCCGGGCGAAACCCGGTGGGGATCGCGGTCACCGCCGCACTGGGCGAGGCCCAGTTGGCGCCTGCCGGTCTCGGTCAGGTCGGCGGCCGTCGGCCTGCCCGTCCAGTCGACCTCGTAGTCCTCGGCCGCGAAGTCGCCGGGGCTCCTGCCCTCCAGGAACGCCCGGCCGCACCGCTCGGCGTAGGCGGCGTTCTTCTCGCAGTGCGGGCTGGCCGGGATGTACATGACGTTGCCCCAGCCCTTCTGGTCGGTGACCTCGCCGACCGAGTGGATCACGTCACCGTGCCACCAGACCGTGTCGCCGGGTTCGACGGCGGGGATCGGGGTGAGGGCGGGCAGCAGGACCGGGTGCCACCGCTCGTCGACCGGGAGGGCCTGGCCGTTGGCCGCGCCGCACAGGTCGTCGTCGGCCACGTCGTCCCGCAGCGCGCGCAGCAGGAGGTAGGCCATCGCCGACGGGATGGGGACGACGTGCAGGACGCCCTCCGTCGGCTCCATGTCCGACAGCGCCGTCCAGCCCTGGAAGGTGCGGAAGGCCGAGCACATCACGGTGGACTCGAACTCGTGCACCTCGGTGCGGTAGGCGCCGTCCCACGGGTCGTAGGCGTCGACGTCGCCGTCGAAGACGTGCCGGAACACGTCCTGGTAGGCGGGGAGCAGCCAGCGCTCGACCGAACCGGAGTCGGTGTGCGGGGACAGGCCGCCGGAGGTCGCGCCGGGCGCGCGGCGGCGGACGCGGTCGGGGTAGGCGGTGTCGCGGGTGGGGTCGAACCAGGTGCGGCCCAGCGATTCGTGCTTCCAGAAGCCGTTGAGGAAGCGGCGCACGGCGACCATGCCGTCGTCCTCGCGGGCCTCCATCTGGGGCTTGGACCAGTAGATCGGGAAGATGGACGGCTTGCCCGCGGCCAGTCCGCCGAAGACGCCGTCGTCGACGTACTCGTAGGTCTTCTCGAACTCGTTGCGGTCGAGGTAGTCGACCAGTTCGCGGTCCCACGCCTCGGCCCGTGCGCGCGGGAAGGTGCCCTTCACCACGGCGCACCCGCGCCGCCGGACGGCCTCCACGACGTCGGCGGGCACGGTGCCCGCGGCGACGTCGGCGAAGCGGACCACCGGCCAGACCTGCTCGCCGCGCTCGCGCTGGGCCACGACCTCGGCGACCTCCGCGCGCATCAGCTCCTCGGCGCGGGCGAACGCCTTCTCGACATCGCCGATCCGGGCGCGGAGCTGGGCCTTCACCGCGGCGATGGCGGCTGGCACGTCCGAGGGAACCGTGGTCACGGGGTACCTCCGAGTATTTGGTAAGGTGACCTAACTAGAACATTCGCCTACCGTAGGCCCCCCGACGGAGGGAGCGCAAGGGTGGAACGGGCGTTGCCCCAGTCGGTCCTGCGCGCGGCCACGGACCGCGCGCTGTTCGACGAGGTCGTCGGCCGTGACCGCGTGACGAGGGCCGAACTCGCCGCCGCGACCGGCTTCTCCAAGCCCACCGTCTCCGAGTCCGTGCGTCGGCTGACCGGCGGCGGGCTGCTCGCGGCCACCGGACCGCAGGAGACCGGCAGGCGCGGCCGGGTCGGCACGTTCTACGAACTCGGCGCCGCGGCGGGCTGGGTGCTCGCGGTGGAGGTCGACCAGTCCGGCGTCCAGTCGTGGTCGGCCGACCTCGCGGGCCGCGTGCGGCACCGGCACGAGCGGCCGCCCGGCGGCGCGGGCGACACCGGCGCGCTGGTCGACGCGCTGCGCGCCGTCGTCACCTCGGCGCTCGCCACGGCCCCGGCGGGCCCGCTGCGCGCCGTCGCGGTCTCCCTGGCGAACCCGGTCCACCCGACCACGCACGAGGTCATCGCCCTGCCCGGCACGCCGTTCCCGGAGGGCCTGGTGAGCCCGTCCGCCGTCCTCGCGGACCTGGTGACCGCGCCCGTGCTCGTCGACAACGACGTGAACCTCGCCGCGCTCGCCGAGCAGGGCTCCGTCGGCGCGTCGAGCTTCGCCTACGTCTACGTCGGCGCCGGCCTCGGCCTCGGCCTCTACCTCGGCGACCGGCTGGTGCGCGGCGCGCACGGCCTGGCGGGGGAGATCGGCTACCTGCCCGGCTCCGGCCCCCGCACGCTGGCCGCCGAACTCGCGGCCGACGGGTTCGGCCGCTCCGACGCCCCCTCCAACGACGTCGCGGCGGTGCTGGAGGCCCTGGACGGGCACGACCGCAGGGCGCTGGCCGTGCTGGTCTCCGCCGTCACGCGCGTCGTCGCGTCCGTCACGGCCGTCGTCGACCCCGAGGTGGTCCTCCTCGGCGGCCCGGTCGGCACGCACCCGACCCTGCTCGCCCCGGTCCGCGAGGCCATGGCCGCCCTCTCGCCCAGCCCCACCCTGGTCGACCACGGCACGCTCGGCGTCCTCGCCCCGCTGCACGGCGCCGTCCGCCTGGCGCTCGACCACGCCGTGCGGACGGCCGTCACCGCCCTGCCCTAGCGTGGGGGGCATGACGAACTGGGCCGCGATCGTGCTCGCCGGGGGCTCCGGGCGCAGGCTCGGCGGCGTCGACAAGGCCGGGGTCGTGCTCGGCGGCGCGACGCTGCTCGACCGCGCCCTCGCGGCCGTCGCGGGCGCGGCGCCCGTCGTCGTGGTCGGGCCCGAGCGCGCCGCCGACGGTGTCGTGTGGACACGGGAGGACCCGCCCGGCGGGGGACCGGTGGCGGGACTGGCCGCCGGGTTGGCGGCCGTGACCGATGTGGACCTCGTGGCCGTCCTCGCGGTCGACCAGCCGGGGGTCACGGCCTCCACTGTGGACCGTCTGCGCGCCGCCGTCGGCGACGCGTCCGGCGCGGTCCTGGTCGACGACGGGCACCTCCAGTGGCTCGCCGGGGTGTGGCGGACGTCCGCCCTCCGCGCGGCGCTGCCCGCGGAACCCGGGGGGCTGCCGCTCCGGTCCGTGCTCCGCCCGCTCGCCCCCGTCGAGGTCCCCGCGCTGGCAGGCGAGGCGGACGACGTGGACACGCCGGAGGACCTGTCCACCCTTCACAAGCGCCATACCGGTGACCGGGTTGACTAGGCTCGCGAAACCGCCAGTGCCGTGTGTTTTCTAGGAGGTTGACACGTGACCGAGTCCGGTCCGGGTACCGAGGGTGCGGTGGGCGAGTCGACGCCCAACACCCCCGCGCGTGATGCCCAGTTGCTCGAACGGACCGTGTTCGAGGTCAAGCGTGTGATCGTCGGGCAGGACCGGCTGGTCGAGCGGATGCTCGTCGGCCTGCTCGCGAAGGGCCACCTCCTCCTCGAAGGCGTGCCCGGTGTCGCCAAGACGCTCGCGGTCGAGACCTTCGCGAGGGTCGTCGGCGGCTCGTTCTCGCGCGTCCAGTTCACCCCCGACCTCGTGCCCGCGGACATCCTCGGCACGCGCATCTACCGGCAGAGCAGCGAGACGTTCGACGTCGAGCTCGGCCCGGTCGTCGCGAACTTCGTCCTCGCGGACGAGATCAACCGCGCGCCCGCCAAGGTGCAGTCGGCGATGCTGGAGGTGATGGCGGAGCGGCACGTGTCCATCGGCGGCAGGACGTTCCCCATGCCGAACCCGTTCCTCGTGCTCGCCACCCAGAACCCGATCGAGAACGAGGGCGTCTACCCCCTCCCGGAAGCGCAGCGCGACCGGTTCCTGTTCAAGATCCAGGTCGAGTACCCCACGGCCGAGGAGGAGCGCGAGATCGTCTACCGCATGGGCGTCGAGGCGCCCGTGCCGAGCCAGGTGCTCAGCCCCGAGGAACTGGTGCGCCTCCAGGGCGTCGCGTCCCGCGTGTTCGTGCACCACGCCCTGGTCGACTACGTCGTCCGAGTCGTGATCGCGACCCGCGCGCCCAAGGAGCACCAGCTCGACGACGTCGCGGGCTGGGTCGCCTACGGCGCCTCGCCCCGTGCCAGCCTCGGCATCATCGCCGCCGCCCGCGCGCTCGCGCTGGTCCGCGGTCGCGACTACGTGCTGCCGCAGGACGTCGTCGACGTCGTGCCGGACGTGCTGCGCCACCGCCTCGTGCTGTCCTACGACGCGCTCGCCGACGGCGTGCCGCTCGACCACATCATCACGCGCGTCCTCCAGACCGTGCCGCTGCCGCAGGTGTCCGCCCGGCCGCAGCCGCCCACCGGCCAGCCGGTCGCGCAGGCCGGGATGGCCGGCAGGCCGTGAGCGCCGAGAAGGCCGGCGAGCGCCCGTCCTGGGCGCCGCCGGTGATGCACGGCGGCCGCATGGAGGCCGCCCTGCGCACCCTCGAACTGGAGGTGCGCCGCAGGCTCGACGGGTTGCTCCAGGGCAACCACCTGGGTTTCGTGCCCGGCCCCGGCTCCGAACCGGGTGAGGCGCGCACCTACCAGCCCGGCGACGACGTGCGCCGGATGGACTGGGCCGTCACCGCGCGCACCACCGTCCCGCACATCCGCGAGACGGTCGCCGACCGCGAGCTGGAGACGTGGATGGCGATCGACCTGTCGCCCAGCCTCGACTTCGGCACCGCCGTCTGCGAGAAGCGCGACCTGGCCATCGCCGCCACGGCCGCCGTCGCGCACCTCACCAGGGGCGGCGGCAACCGGATCGGCGCGCTCGTGTCGACCGGCGACACGCTCGTGCGCGTGCCGGCCCGAGGCGGTCTCGCGCACGCCCGCGGCCTGGTCCGCCGCGTCGCGGAGACGCCCCGCGCGCCCGAGGGCACCAGGGGAGACCTGGCCGGGGTTGTCGAGCAGCTTCGCCGCCCGCCGCGCCGCCGCGGTCTCGTCGTGGTGGTCTCGGACTTCCTGGGCGACACCGGCTGGCAGCGCCCGCTGCGCGCCCTGTCCGCCCGGCACGACCTGGTCGCGATCGAGGTCGTCGACCCCCGTGACATCGACCTGCCCGAGGTGGGCACGGTCGTGCTCGCCGACCCGGAGACGGGACGGCAGCGCGAGGTCACCGCGTCGCCGCTGCTGCGCCGCGAGTTCGCCGCCGCCGCCGCGGAGCACCGCGCCGACGTGGCCTCCGGTCTGCGCCAGGCGGGGGCGGGCCACCTCGTGCTGCGCACCGACTCGGACTGGATCGCCGACGTCGTCCGCTTCGTCGTCGCCCGCAAGCGCCGCTGGTCTGGAGGAGTCGCCTGATGTTCGGGCTCAGCTTGGGTGGGTTCGCGACTCCCTGGTGGTTCCTGCTCACGATCGCGGTCGCCGCGCTCGCGGGCGTCTACGTCGTGCTCCAGCGGGTGCGCCGCAGGCGGATGCTGCGCTTCGCCAACCTGGAACTGCTGGAGAGGGTCGCCCCGAAGCGCGAGGGCTGGTACCGCCACGTCCCCGCCGCGTTCCTGCTGGTCGCGTTCCTGCTGCTGACGGTCGCGCTGGCCGGGCCGACCGCCGAGCAGAAGGTGCCGCGCAACCGCGCCACCGTCATGCTGGTGATCGACGTGTCGCTGTCGATGAAGGCCACCGACATCCAGCCGTCCCGCCTGGAGGCCGCCCAGGTGGCCGCGAAGTCGTTCGCCGAGGGCCTCACCCCCGGCATCAACCTGGGCCTGATCTCGTTCGCGGGCTCGGCCACCGTGCTCGTCGCGCCGACCACCGACCGCGACGCCGTCAGCCAGAGCATCGGCGACCTGAAGCTGGCGCAGTCGACCGCGACCGGTGACGCGATCGTCGCCGCCATGGCCGCCATCGACTCGTTCGGCAAGGTCGTCGGCGGCGCGGACGGCCCGCCGCCCGCCCGCATCGTGCTGATGACGGACGGCAAGGAGACGGTCGGCACGCGCAAGGCGTTCGACGCGGCCGAGGACGCCAAGACCGCGGGCATCCCGATCTCCACGATCTCCTTCGGCACCGAGGAGGGCGTGGTCGAGATCGAGGGCCGCCGCCAGGACGTGCCGGTGGACGACGACTCGATGAAGGAGATCGCCAAGCTGTCGGGCGGTGAGTTCTTCAAGGCCGCCAGCGCCGAGGAGCTGCGCCGCGTGTACGACACGCTCGGCGAGCAGATCGGCTTCGAGAAGAAGCAGGCCGACGCCAGCAAGCCGTGGCTCGTGCTGGGCACGATCCTGGCCATGCTGTCGGCGGCGGGAGCCCTCGTGTTCAGCCAGCGCCTGCCGTAGCCCCCGGAAATTGTCGGACCCGTTCGGCAGCATGAGCCGTGTTGCCCGATCCGACGACGAGGAGAAGCACGTGGCACTGGTTCCGGTCGACCTGCCCAGCCCGCGGGACATGCGCGCGAGGTGGGCCGCGCACTCGGCGGTCGTCGCGGCGCTGGGGTACGGCGACAGCTCCCACGCCGACGGCGGCCGGTGGTACTACGACGACGGTGGCGGCAACTGGGTGGAGCTGCACCGGCTCGACGGAGACCGGGCGGTGCTGCTCGGCCACGACCACGAGTACTCCGACACCTACTACGGCCAGGCCGCCGAGTACTTCGGCGAGGACGAGACCGACCTGCTCGACGGCGCGCCCGACTGGTGGGGTGAGCCGGTGCGGGCGACGGAGGAGCCGGGGCGCTGGATCGGGTTCGTCTACGGCTACGAGGACGGCGGGTGGCAGCGGGCCGACTACGACCTGGCCGACGGCTTCACGTCGGTCGCGCCGCCCGCGGTGTCCGACGAGAGGTGCCGCGCCCTGATCGCGGCGTTCACCGGGAGACCCGAGGACGACGCGGCGGTCAGCGGCCTGATCGCCGCGGGCGCCGCTGCCACGGAGGAGCAGGTGGCGGGCGTCGTCGGCCCCTCGAAGGACGCGGCGGCGGGGGTGGTGGCCGCACGGAGGTTCCTCGACTAGGGCCGTCCGGTGCTGCTCGCCCGCGTCGTGCTCGTCGGTGGCGGGCACCGACGAGCCCGTCGCCGTGGATCGCTGTGGTCCTGCGTCGGTGTGGGTGGGCTCGGGTGGTTCGGGAGTCGCGAACCGGGCGTCCCCGCCCGTCTACCCGTGCAGGTCGCGGTAGGCGGCGGCGGCTCCGGGGTGCAGCGGGACGTCCGTGGTGCCGATGAGGCTGCGGGCGTCCAGGAACTGGGTGCCCAGTGCCTGCTCGGGCACCAGTGCGGCGGCGCGCTCGACCAGCACGCGGGTCACGGCTCCCGCGATGTCGTCCGGCAGGTCCGGGCGGCAGACGAGCAGGTTGGCGACGCCCACCGTGGGGACCTCGGCGGGGGCGCGGTAGACGCCCGCGGGAACGGAGACGGGTTCGTAGGCGCGGCCGTAGCGGTCGCGGAGGGAGGGCAGCAGATCGGAGAGCGGGAGCAGGCGGATCGGGATCCGGTCGTCCAATGTGGACACCGTCGGCGTGGGGACGCCGCCGGACCACAGGAACGCGTCGATCCGGCGGTCCGCCAACGCTTGCGCGGCCTCCGCGAGCGGCAGGTGGTCGACGCGCTCGCCCAGCTCCGCCTCCGCGACGAGCCGGTCGCCGAACACGCTGGCGCCCGAGCCGCGAGCGCCGAGCGACAGCGGTCGGCCCGCCAGGTCGCGCGCCGAGCGGGCCGGGTCGTCGGCGCGGACGACGAGCTGGAAGTAGTTCTCGTAGACGCGGCCGAGCGCGCGCAGGTCGGTGCCCGTGGCGGTGTCGGCCAGCGTGAGCCCGAGGTCGGCCCGCCGGTCGCGCAGCAGCGACAGGTTCTCCAGGCTGCCCGCCGTGACGCGGGGTGTGACGCGCACGGTCGGCCCGAGCTGGCGGGCGAGCAGCGTGGCGAAGTCGAGGTAGAGGCCGCCCTGTTCCCCGGCCGCGAGGGTCAGGTCGGCCGTCGGCGCGGTGGTGCCGCAGGCCGTGACGGCCAGCGCGCCCAGCAGGAAGGTCCGGCGCTTCACAGCGGCGGCTCCAGGGGGAGGGTGAGGCGGGCGCGCAGGCCGTGCGGGTCGACCGGCGACAGCACCAGCGCACCGCCCCGCGCGGTGGCCACGCGGTCCGCGATGGCCAGACCGAGGCCGGTGCCGCGGGGCTTCGCGCCGCCGGTGTCGCCGCGCCAGAACCGGGTCGTGGCGAGCGGGAGGTCCTCGGCGGACAGACCGGGGCCGTGGTCGACCACCTCCAGCCAGGCCGTGCCGCCCGCCCGGTCCGCGCCGATCGACACCCGGCCGCCACCGCCGTACTTGGTCGCGTTGTCCAGCAGCACGTCCAGGACCTGCGCGACGTCGGACTCCGGCCAGCGGACCAGGATCGCGAGCCCGGTCGGCACCTCGGCCTCCGCCGACCAGAAGTCCGCGCGGTCCGCCACCACGGCGCCCAGGTCGGCCAGCGCGGGCTCCCGGCCACCGGCCGCCGCCTCGGTCGCGGTGCTCTCGGCGGTGGCCAGCGCCAGCAGGCCGTCCAGCAGGGACTCCAGCCGCTCGACCTCGGCCACGGCCGCGCGGTAGGTGCCGTCCGGGCCGACCTGAGCGGACAGGACGTCCATCCGCAGCCGCAGCGCGGCCAGCGGGTTGCGCAACTGGTGCGAGGTGTCGGCGATCAGCCTGCGCTGCTGGTCGGCGGCCTCGCTCACGGCGTCGGACATGCGGTTGAACGACTCGGACAGCGCCCGCAGCTCCTTCGGGCCGCTGCTCCCCGGCACGTGCGCCCGCTGCTGCCCGGCCGCCACCGCCCGCACACCGCCCTCCAGTTCCGCGAGCGGCCGCAGCAGCCACCGCGACACCACCAGCGCCAGCAGCACGCACCCCAGCGCGGCGGCCAGCGCGCCCGCGAGCACCCACGCCCAGCCGACCGCCACGTCGGCCGCCGCCCGCTCGGTCGACGCGCGCAGCACGACGACACCGGCGACGCTCGTCCCGGTGCCCACCGGCCGGGCGAACACGACCGGCCCTCCCGACCACGGCCGGACGGTCGGGACCGGCGCGGCGGGCTGGTTGCGCAGCGCGGCGTCCACCGCCGCGGCCAGCGCCGGGTCGTCGGGGGAGAGGTCGCCGGAGCGGGCCACGACCCGCCGCTGCACGTCGATGACCAGCACCGGTTCGTCGTACAGCGCGGTGTAGGCGGTGATCTCGGCGGTCAGCGCCTCCCGGTCGCCCGTCGCGAGCGCCGCGAACCGGTCCACGTCGGCCGTGCGGCTGATCGTGAACCGCTGGGTGCGCTCGGCCGCCGTGCTCGACAGCAGCGGCAGCGCGAACGCCGTGACGGCCGTGGCCGAGAACAGCAGCAGAACGACCAGCAGCCGCCTACGCATCCGCGCTCAACCGGTAGCCGAACCCGCGGATCGTGGTCAGCACACCGGGCCGGTCGAGCTTCGCCCGCAGCTGCGTGAGGTGCACGTCCAGCGTCCGCGACACCGCGAGGTACGCGTCACCCCACACCTCGTCCATGAGCTGCTGCCTGCTGACCGCCGTGCCGGGACGGCCCGCCAGCACGGCCAGCACCTCGAACTCCTTCGTCGTCAACGCGACCTCCTCGCCCGCCACGAGCACGCGCCGCGCGTCCAGGTCGATCTCCACGTCGCCGCACCGCACCACCCGGCCGCCGGGCGCGGCCCGAGCGGCCGACCGCCGCGCCACCGCGTCCATCCGCGCCAGCAGCTCCGCCAGCCGGACCGGTTTGACCAGGTAGTCGTCCGCGCCGAGCCGCAACCCGCGCACGATCGTCCGCTCGTCACCCCGCGCCGTGAGCACCACGATCGGGATGTCGGCCACGCGGCGGACCTTCCGCAGCACCTCCAGCCCGTCGGTGTCCGGCAGGCCCAGGTCGAGCAGCAGCAGGTCGAAGTCGCGGTGCGCCGTCAACGCGTCCGCGCCCCGCCCGACCCGCTTCGGCTCGTGGCCGTTCGCCCCGAGCGCCTCCACCAGGGCGTCGGCCACCCCGTCGTCGTCCTCGACGAGCAGTACCCGCACAGTGCTCCTCCCGCGTGTGGTGGTTCAGTATCGCTTCCGGGGTGTGGACAATGCTGGGGTGAGCATCGACGAAGTGGAGTCGGCGGCCCGACTCGACGAGGCCAGCGCGGCCCTGGAAGACCTCCAGGGAGTGCTGGCCGGGGAAGAGCCCATCGAGGAGGCCCTGAAGGGGCTCGCCGAAGCCGCCGTGCGGGTCACCGCCGACGCGGGAGCGGTCAGCATCACCGTCATCGACGGCGACGACGCCAGGACGGTCGCGTCCACCAGCGACGACGTCATCCGCATCGACGCCGAGCAGTACGCCTCGGGCAACGGCCCGTGCCTGGAGGCCGCCCGCACCCTCACCCCGGTGCGCGTGGTGGTCGGCGAGACCCTCGAACGCTGGCCCGCGTTCGCCGACGCGGCCACCGACGCGGGCGTCCGCGCCTACCTCTCCGCGCCCCTCGCGGTCGGCGACGACGTCCTCGGCTCGCTCAACGTCTACGGCTACACCGACGAGGCCTTCGACCCGTACGACGAGGCCCTGCTCCGCCTCTTCACCACCGCGGCCTCCGGCGCCATCACCGCGGCCCGCCGCTCGGCGCGCTCACGCCAGATCATCGCGAACCTGACCAAGGCGCTCGTCTCCCGCGCCGAGATCGACCAGGCCAAGGGCGCGCTGATGGCCGTGCACGGCATCGAGCCCGACGTGGCGTTCCAGCGGCTCGTGGAGGAGTCGCAGGTGACGAACACGAAGCTGGTCGAGGTGGCGCGAAGACTCCTGCTGTCGCTGCGGGAGAAGTCGGGGTAGGTGCTCGACCAGGGCCGCTGAGCTGCGCGAACCCCTGTTTCGGGGTTCGGCGCGGCAGGTCGGGGCGCGGGTGTTCCCCGGTGGTGTCGAGAACTCGTCGTGCCACGCCGTCGATCTCGGGTGCTCCCGTTCGTCGGGTCACCGACACGACGAACACCGGAGGTGCGCCACGCGCCACATGCCGCTGATCTGCGCCAGGGAGGGCGCCGACCTCGACGAGGCGGCGGGGATCGCGGGGGCGGTCCTGGTGCCCGAGGCGACGATGGCGCAGCGGCTGGTGCGCGCCAAGAGGAAGATCCGCCTGTGCGGGAGGCCGGCGCGGCTGGTGCCCTCACCCGTCGTGGAGCTGAACCGGGCCGTGGTGATGGCCGACGGGCCCGCCGCGGGGCTGGTGCTCGTGCGGGCGGTGGAGTCGTCGGGTGGGTTGGAGGGCCACCACCTGCCGGCGGTGACGCGCGCGGACCTGGTGCGGCGCTTGGGGTCGCGGGCCGAGGAGGCGACCGCCCACCGGGAGGCGCTGGTGCTGGTGACCGCCGACGCCGAGGCGGTGACCGCCTGCCGGGAGGCGCTGGAGCTGGTGACCGCCGACGCCGAGCGGCGGTTCCTGCCGCGGCGGGGGCGGAGGTGGATCAGTCGGGGTCGCCGACGGACTGGAGCCGCAGCGCCCGCACCTCCTCGCGCAGGGCCCGGATCTCCGCCAGCACCTCGTCCGGGGCCTCGCGCGGCGCGGGCACGGTCGGCTGGGCCCCGATCTCGGACTCCATCGCGCTGCACACCACCGCGATGAACAGGTTGAGCATCGTGAACGTGCCGACCAGCAGGTAGCAGACGAAGAAGACCCAGGCGAGGGGTTGGGCGGGCATGAGGTCCCGCATCATGTCCGACCAGCCGTCGCCCGTGGTGATCTGGAACAGGGTCAGCACGGTCGCGCCCAGGTCGCTGAACCTCGGGTCGCCGGTGGGCTGGAACAGGTTGCTGGCCACCACGCCGCCGACGTAGAGGAGCAGCACCAGCAGGCCGGACAGGGAAACCAGGCCGGGCACGGACTTCACCAGCGCCGAGATGACGCGGCGCATGCTCGGGACCATCGACACCAGGCGCAGCGCGCGGAGGATGCGGAGCGAGCGGATCACCGCCAGCGCCCCCGCGGCGGGCAGCAGGGACACGCCGACGACCAGGAAGTCGAAGCAGTTCCACGGGTCCCTGAAGAACCCCGGCCCGTGGGCGTAGAGGCGGGCCGCCAGCTCGGCCACGAAGACGCCGAGGGCGACGCGGTCCACCGCGGTGAGGAACGCGCCGTGCTCGGCCACCAGCGACGGGGAGGTCTCGCAGCCCAGGGTCACCGCGTTCACGACGATGACCGCGATGATCACCCGCTGGAACCGCGCGCCTTCCACGACGTGGCCTACGCGGTCGCGCACCGACATGGGAGCTCCTGACAGGTTCCGTCCTCGCCTCGGCGCTAACTCCATTGGGTGACAAGGGTTGTGCGCCTCGGGTTTGTCCATTGCGGACGATAACAGGCGAGCACGGCTCGGCTTCGCGGTGTGTCCCGGTGGGAGCGGGCGGACGGCGGGGCGTCGGGCGTCCCTAGGGTGGTGGCATGACTGAGTACACGGAAGAGGAAGGCCGGACGTTCCGCACGGCCGTGTTCGGGGCGATGGTCCTGGTGTCCACGGCCGCTCCCGGTTCGCTCGACCAGGAGAGCCACGCGGGCGCCAGGGCGGTGGCCCACCTGTCGCCCGCGCTCCGCGAGGTGCTGCGGGCCGGGAAGCCCGTCCTGCCCGTGGGGTCGGTGGCCGACGTGGAGGACGGCGTGCTCCTCGCGCTGCGGCGGTCCGTCGAGATCCTCGCGGCCAAGGCGCCCGCCGAGGCCGAGGCGTTCCCCGCCGCCGTCGTGGCCATCTGCCGCGAGGTCGCCGAGGCCGACGGCCAGGTCGCCGCCGAGGAGAGCGCGGTGGTCGCGAAGGTGAGGGCCGCGCTCGCGCGGTGACACCCGGCGCGGAGGTCCGGTCCGAAGGGGACCTCCGCGCCGATCATCACGCGGTCCGAGCGCGGAGGTGCTCGCGCCGCGCCAGTTCCTCGTCGTCGACGAGCGTGAACATGGGCTCGCCGGGAGCGCACAGCATCGTCACGGTGAAGCGCAGCGGCGCGTCGGCGAGGTTGTTGCCGTCCTGGTAGTGGACGACGTCGCCGCCCGGCTCCCAGAACGCGTCCCCGGCGCGCAGCACCCGCGCGGGCTCGCCCTCCAGCTCGAAGAGCATCTCGCCCTCCAGCACGTAGCCGAACGCCGGACCGGAGTGCCGGTGGGGCGGTGAACCGGGGTCGCCCGGCGGGAACTCGACCACCACCGTCATGCCGTGGGCACCGTCCGGGATGAACGGGATCTCCACCTCCTGCAACGAGGTCAGCGCCGTCTGCCAGGCGGTCGATCGCGGTTCGGTGTCGGTCACGGGGTCCTCCAGCGGTGGTGGGTGCTCTCGCGGGGAAGACCGGACAGCGGCCACGGCTGTGACAGCCGCGCGCCCGTCTGAGTCATATGACCTTGTCGGACGCCCGTGGTTCCAGAGACTGCACAGGCACGACGGCGATCGGTCCCGCCGCGGAGGCGGGGCGCGGGCACCCACCCGGAAATTCGGGAACACGACCTCTGGTTCCCGTGACACCGGGATCGGGAGGCTCGACCACGACCACACCTGCAGACCGGAGGAAGACCGAATGTCCGCACCCACCGAAGACCGAGGTCAGCTGTCGCACCCCGTCCTCGGCGACCTCGCGCAGTGGCACGAGGCGTTCGTCGCCTACGCGGCGGCGGCCCCGACCGGCAACCCGCACTTCCCCAGCTCCCACGTCGTCGGCGCGCCGTTCGACGCGGACCGGGTGCGGGCGGGGCTGAGCTGGTTCGAGGCGACCTACGGGGGACTGGTCGGGCCGGGGCTGCTGCCGGACCTGGCGACCCTGCGCCAAGCCCTCGACCGCTGGAAGCAGGCGGGTGGGCGCACCGCCGACGGCGTGCACCGGCACCCGCACCCGGCCGCGGCGGCGGGCGCGGCCGTCACCCTGACCGGCGGTGGGCTGGCCGGGTCGGTGGAGCTGGCCTACGGGACCGCCGAGACGAACGACGAGGGATCTCCGTGCCACAACTTCTGGCACTGGCTCAACGGCACGTCCTGAACCACCGCGGGGGCGGTGTTCGCGGATTCCCACGAGGGGGGCGCATGTTATCGGGGTCGACGGCGGGAACTCGGAGGGACAGCGGGGCCGTGCTCGGTTCCCGGCTGCTCGCGGCGGGGGCGTTCGCGCTCGTGGCGGGCGCGGTGGTGGTGCACGCGATCACCTCCACCGCGCCCGAGCACCCGCACAACTGGTTCATCGCGGTCGTGTACTGCCTGCTGGGCGAGCGGATCGTGGCCCACGCGCGGCGCAACGCCGTGGGCTGGACGCTGCTCGTGACGGGCGTGTGCGGCGCCGTCGCGGCGGGGGCCGGGGCGTGGCCGGACGAGCGGTGGGCGGCGTGGGTCGGCACCTGGGTGTGGTGGCCCACGTACGCGGCGCTGCCGGTGGTGCTGCTGCTGTTCCCCACCGGACGGCCGCCCGGCCGCTGGTGGTGGGCGGCCGTCGCCGTCGCGGGCGTCGGAGTGGTGCTGCCGCTGGTCGGGCTCGGGTGGGCCTCGTGGGCCGAACCGGCCGCGTTCTGGCGGCAGGTCTCCAGCGGCACCGCTCGGCGCGGTGTCGCGGTCGGGCTGGCGATCACCGGGTTCGCCGCGTTCGGGGCCGCGCTGGCGGCGGCCGTGGCCTCGCTGGTCGTGCGGTGGCGCGGGGCGCGGGGGACGCACCGGTTCGTGGTGGGGTGGGCGCTGGTGGGCACGCTGGTGCTCGTCCCGACGCTGGGTCTGGAACTGCTGTTCGGCTCCGCCTGGGGCGCCTGGCTGGCGGCCGCGGCGGCGTTCCCTGCGGCGCTGGCGGTCGCGATCGTCCGCCACGACCTCTACGACATCGAGCTGGTCATCCACCGCACGCTGCTCTACGGGCTGCTCGGGGCGCTGCTCGTCTGCGCGTACACGGCCGTCGTGCTGGTCACCACCGCGCGCGTGCCCGCCTACCCGACCGTGATCGCCACCGTCGTGGTCGTGGCCGCTCTCGGTCCGCTGCACCAGAAGCTGCGCCGCGCGCTGGAGCGGTGGCTCTACGGCGACCGCTCCGACCCGTACCGCGCGATGGTCGCCCTGAGCCGCACGCTGGCGGAACCGCGCCGCCCGCACGAGCTGCTGCCCGCGCTCGCCGCGTCGGTCGGCCGGTCGCTGAGGCTGCCCTACGTCGAGGTCCAGCTGAGCGCGGACTCCGCGCGGTCGGGCGTCCACGGGCGCTCGTGCGGGTGGGACCGGCTCCAGGTGGACCTGTGGCACGGCGAGCAGCGGGTCGGGGTGCTCGTGGCCGAGGAGCGGGCGGGGGACGAGAAGCTCGGACCGCGGGACCGCCGCCTGCTGGAGCACATGGCGGTCCAGGCCGCCCCCGCCGTGCACGCGGCGCGGCTCGCGCTGGCGCTGCGCGCGGCCGACGCCCGGTTCGAGCAGCGGCGCAGGCAGGAGCTGCACCGGATCGGCAACGACCTGCACGACATCATCGGTCCCAGCGTCGCGGGCATCCACAAGCAGGTGAAGGGCGTGCTCAGGGCGATGAGCGACGACGACGGGAAGGCCCGAAGACGGCTCAGCGACGCCGCCGCCGACCTCGAAACGCTGACCGGGACGGTGCGGGAGGTGGTCCGCTCCACCCACGTCCTCGACCTGCGGCTGGGGCTGGAGCACGCCCTGCACCGCCTGGCCGAGCGCTTCGACGGCGAGACGGCCGTGCGGGTCGTCGCCACCGGCCGGTTCGACGACGTCCCGGCCGAGGTGGAACTGGCCGCCTACCTCGTGATCAGCGAGGCGCTGACGAACGTCGTCCGCCACGCCGAGGCCTCGAACTGCCGCGTCGACGTGGTGGGCACCGCGTGCGGCCTCGACGTGGTCGTCGCCGACGACGGCAGGGGGATGCCGGACGATCCGGTTCCGGGAGTGGGACTGGAATCCATGGAGGAACGCTGCCAGGATCTCGGCGGGGAGTTCCACGTCGAACCGTCGTCCCCCGGTACCCGCATCACGGCGCGCATCCCGTTCGGACGGACCTGACCAGCCCGTGGTGCCGGAACCCCTGCCGCCGTGTCACCGCACTGGGAGCGCACCATGACGCACACCACCGGATACCGGGTCCTGGTCGTTGACGATCACCCGATCTACCTCAGGGGCCTGCGCGACGAGTTCGAGGACGCGGGGGACGTCCACGTGGTCGGCGAGTGCGCGACCGGTGAGGACGCCGTCGCCCTCGCGGAGCGGGAACGCCCCGACGTGGTGCTGGTCGACCTCAGGATCCCGCCCGCCGCGGGCGTGTCCGCGCAGTTCTGCGGGCCGGACGTGATCCGCCGGATCGTCGAGCGGGTTCCGGAGACGAGGGTCCTCGTGCTGTCCATGCACGAGGAGCCGGAGCACGTCCGGGCCGCGCTCGCGGCCGGGGCGCTCGGCTACCTGCGCAAGGAGGAGAAGGAGATCGTGCAGGCGGTGCGCACGGTCGCCGAGGGCAAGATGGTGCTGGACCCGCTCGTCGGCAGGGCCCTCGTCGTCCAGCAGCCGCGCCCGCTCGGCCGCCTGCCGTTCCGCCTCACCGGCGCCGAGGGCCGCATGCTGGAGCTGATGGTCGGAGGGCTGACGAACCCGCAGATCGCCGCGAAACTGAGGATATCGCCCAAGACCGTGGCCAACCGGGTGCTGGAGGTCCAGCACAAGCTCCAGGTCGCCGACCGCGACGGGGTCGTCGAGAAGGCGAGGGAGATCGGCTTCACGGCCGACGGCGGGCACCCGTGAATCCGGGACGAGGCACCGCTTGTTCCTGGGAAGGCGGGAACGAGAACGTTGCCCCATGGTCAACGCACACACGCGGCACCCCGTCTACCGCATCGCGATCGGGGTCGACATGGAGGGCTCGACGAGCCGCAGCAACCGGGAGAAGTCGGTGCTGCGCGGGGTGGTGCACCAGGCGGTCGCGGAATCCCTGGCCGCGCACGGGGTGCACGGCGACGACATCGACCGGTTGGTGGACCTCGGGGACGGCGTGATCGTCCTCATCCGACCGTCCGACCGGGTTCCGAAGACGCTGCTGCTCGAATCGGTCGTGCCCGAGCTGAGCGGCGCGCTCCGCCGCCACAACGAGCAGTTCCCGAACCTGGCCGTCCGGCTGCGGGCGGTGGTGCACGCGGGCGAGGTGCACTTCGACGAGCACGGCCAGTTCGGCGAGCTGCTGGACGTCGCGTGCAGGCTGCTCGACGCGCCCCGGCTGAAGCTCGCGCTGCGGGAGACCAGCGCGCCGCTGGTCCTCGTGGTGTCCGACGACCTCTACTGGTCGGTGGTGCACCACGGCTACGACGGCATCGCGGTGCCGTCGTACGCGCCGCTGGTGAACGTCCGGATCGGGTCCGTGCCGCGCCAGGGCTGGGTGCACGTCCCCGACGAGCCGCGCGCCTGGCCGCACCCCCTGCCGAGCTGACGCGGTCGGTCAGGTGAGGCGGGCGGCCAGCGCCGCGCGCAGGGAGTCCCAGTTCGGGCGGTCGGCCCAGCAGGCGTGCACGACGGCCTCCGCCACCGCGTCGGCCGGGTTCGGCGCGAGGGCGGCCATGGCGGCGGCGTAGGCGTGGGAGCGGGCCACCAGGGCGTGCTCCTCGGTCGTGTCGGCGCGCCTGCGGACCTGCTCGGCTCGCAGGCGCGCGATCGGGTCCACCTCGTCGGGCGGCGTGCACCGGTCCCAGCGCAGCTCCAGGGCCCGGTGGTAGGCCGCGCGGGAGAGGGCGGCCAGGTCGTCGGCCCGCTCGTGCTCCGACGCCGGGTCGGCGCCGGTGGCGGCGCGGGCCCGTGCCGCCACCTCGGAGGCCAGGTCGCGCAGCACGGCCGGGTCGGCCCCCGGCAGGGCGGCGGACACCTCGGGCGCGTTCACGGCCAGCCAGCCCGCCGGGGCCGCCGGTCCGGCGGGGTCGACGACGGCGGTCGGGTGCGCCGCCGCGGCCCAGTCGGCGTCCAGCCGCACGCCGGAGACCCGTTCGACGAACGCCAGCGCGGACGCGCACAGGACGGTCGCGTCCTCGAAGTCGAGACCGTCCAGCAGCGGCGCCAGCGGACCAGGGGGCGGGTCGCCGCCGATGGTGAACTCGTAGGACCCCACGACGGCGCCGTCCCGCGCCAGGGCGAGCGCGCTGTCGAAGTCGACGTTCCAGTAGGCGCTGGCGGCGACCGAGCCCTCCGACAGGCGGGCCAGCGTGCGGGGGACCGCGCCGCGGAAGCCGTTGTTCTCCACCAGGACGACCCAGCCGTCGTGCTCGCTCACCACCACGAGCGGCAGCTGGTCGGGGAAGGCGTTGGTGGTGGCCGCGCCCGCGTCCGCGAGCGTCGTCGGCCGGGTGGTCCCGGCCGCGTCGAACCGGGCCAGGGCCTCGGCGGTGGACAGGCCGCGCACCGCCGTGAGGCACAGCGCGTCGGACGGCAGGGCGCCGGAGGCCAGCAACTCGGCGTAGTGCTCGACCGCGGGGACCGGTGACGGCATGGTGACGACCTTTCCACGAACGGGCCGCCGGGTCCCGGCGGAACCCGGCGGCCCGTCTCGATCAGGGCTGGATCCACACCAGGTACGGATCACCGTCCAGCACGCGCTTGGACGAGTAGAACGCGCCGAGCGCGGCCCCGCCGTTGCGGTTGTCCGTGGCGTCGATCATGCAGGACGACCAGCCGGTGGGACCGGTGACACCGGTCGGAACGCCCCAGGCGGTGTCCATGTGGCACCAGGCGGTGTTCGGCGGCGCGAACGTGCGCGCGGTGCCCTTGGGCGTCTGGGTCGACGCCCCCTGCTTCGTCGAGCGGAACGGGTACTCGTCGCACGACCTGCCCTGCGGTCGCGCCCACCCCGCCGGGCAGGCGGTGCGGCCGTTGCTCGCCTTGTCCGTCGCGTTCGTGATGCGGTTGAGCACGGCGCCGTTCGGGTACGCCCCCGGCAGCCCGCTCTGCTGGGCGGCCTCGATGTGCGTGGCCAGCGTCGGGTAGAAGCCGGTCTTCGAGTAGACCATCACCGGCAGGATGCCGAGGAAGACGCAGCCCGCGCCCGCCGCCGCGACGGCGAACGCCGGATCGCCGGAGTTGTTCTCGTTGTCCCCGATGGCGTTGTCGCACCGCACGGTCGGCAGGTCGACGTACAGGCTGTTCGTCGGCGGGAACCCGGCGTAGGTCAGCCAGTACTCCCACTGCCCCTCGGCGAGCCCGACCTCGCCCAGCTCGCTGGACGTCGAGGTGTTGTACGCCTCCCCGTCGTTGGCGACGTCGGTGGCGAAGTTGCCGGGACGCAGGCCGGTGTCGGTGTCCTGCTTGCACTCCCCGCCGCACGTCGAGAAGCCCGACACGGTCGCCGCGCCGTTGCCCGCCGCGGTGCCCCAGTACTTCTCCACGCGGATCTGGTGCGCCCACGTGTCCAGGTCCGCGCTGGTGTACGCGAAGTTGATCTCCAACCACTGCGCCTGCCCGAGCAGCCGCACCGGCACGCCGTTCTGGTACAGCCACAGGTTGACCAGCCCGTCGGCGATGCTGCACATCTCCGTGCGGGTGCCCCACCACCCGTCGAAGGCGTGGTCGAAGCACCAGTCCGGTGGTTCGAGGTAGTCCCGCGCCGTCGGCCCGGCCGCGCGCGCCGAGGCGAGCGCGCCGTCCCGCGCCGCCGAGGGCGTGCCCCTCTCCGTCACGACGGCGCACGACACGGCCTTCGCGCCGACGTGCTCCGCGCCGTACTCGGCGCCCACGGGCTCAGCCGACTCGGCCGCCGCCGCCAGCGCGGCCGGTGAACAGCCCTCCGAGCGGGTCGCGACGCCACCCAGCCTCACCGGCGGCACCGGCGTCGCCCTGCCCTCGGCCTCGTCCAGCACCGCGGACGACGTGACCTGCGCCGGTCTGACCAGTGGACCGCCCGCCGACGCCCCCGGCGCGACGAGCCCCCCGCAGAGCAGCGCCACCCCCGTGAGAACGACCAGTGCCCTTCTTCTCAGTGTTCTCGACACGTTTCCCCCACATCGCGGAACAACGGCGCCGCGCGCACCCCGCGCGCGGCGGCGCTCCGACGGGTCGACGGCGACCGATACGCGCGCTGCGCCACCACCCGAGCCTGCCGAGGGCACGAGGTGCCCGAACGTCAGCCGTCACGTGGTCGAGAAAGAAGAGGACACCCTGTGCGGACAACCCCGCGGTGCCGAACCCCCCGGTTCCACCCCCATCGATAACGCGCTCAAAACCTATCGATCCCGTTCGCCCGGTCGCAATACTCCGGTCGGGTAACCCGAGGAACGGCGCGGTGGCAGGAAATCGTCCACTGTGGACGGTGCTCCGGGACGTCGCCCGCCCGTCGGGCGCAGCGCCGCGAACCACGGGTTCGGGCGCGCCACCGGTTCGGGCTCGGCGGCGGCGCGGTGGTGGCGGAGGGAGTCGACGCCCGCCGCGCGCGCGGCGGCGAGGTCGGCGCCCGTGCTCCCGACGAACACGCACGACCCCTTCGGCACGGCACCGCTGTGCACCGCCGAGCTGATCAGGTCCGACACGGGCGGCGGACCGGCGTGGTCCGACTCGACCCGGCCGACCACGTGCCGCACGTGCTCGTCCAGCCCGTGCAGCACGAGGAACGCCCGGATCGCCTCGACGTCCAGCGCGCCGACCACGGTGATCCGACCCCCGGCCGCGGCCACCGCGGCGAAGGCCTCGCGCACCCCGGCCGCGACCCGTGCCGCGGCCACCGCCCCGTGCTCGATCCGCCGCCACTGCGCGTACACCGCCCGCCTGGTGGCGGGCCCGATCGACCCCGCGTGCGCGAGCACCGCGTACGGGTCCCCGGTCCGCAGCACCCGGCGCGGCAACCGGTCCTCGGCCAGCAGCACCCGCAGCCGTTCGGCCACCGACCGCACCGGCAGCTCCTCGGCCACCGGACCGTCCAACGCCACCAGCACGTGATCGCGTTCCACGAGCAGGTCTCCAGCACCCACGACGTCCCCCTCCGATCGGTCGGAGGACCAGGATGTCGTGAACCGGGCGGTCGTGGGGGTGGAGTCCGCTCCGCCCCGGTCCGGCGGTCGGGGGATCGTTCCAGCGCCGCGCGCTCACCAGCGTTCCCACCACGACGAACACCGGGAGGACCTCGCGCGAGCAGCGGCAGCGCTTCCCGCCGCGGACCGCCCTCGTGGTGAGCGGGCCCGCACCGCGGCGACGTCCCTGCCGGGCGGGTCCGCGCGGAAGATCCACAGTGGACCGGTCCTCGCGTTCTCGACCGCGTCCCGCCTGATCGGTCCCGGCCCGCTCGGTGACCCTGGGTCTCGATGGACGTCGTGATGTCATACGAACGTGTGGTTTGCGGTCCGTTCTCCCTCGGCTGCCCCACGATGGCGTGAGCGCGCCCGCGACCTGTCCGCGAGCATCGGGGCCGCGACCGAACGTGATCCGGGAGGTGCGCGTGGCCAGAACGGCGTGGGACGCGGAGTTGGAGCGCTTGGCCGCCGTGCGGTCGCTGAAGCTGCTCGACACGCCCGCCGAGGAGCGGTTCGACCGGATCACCAGGTTCGCCCAGCACGTGTTCGACGTGCCGATCGTGCTGGTGTCGCTGGTGGACCTCGACCGGCAGTGGTTCAAGTCGAGCCAGGGCATGGACACCCGCGAGGGGCCGCGCAGCGAGTCGTTCTGCTCCAGGGCGATCGAGAGCGCGGACCTGATGGAGGTCCCGGACGCCACGTGCGACGCGCGCTTCGCCGACAACCCCGTGGTGCTGGGCCCGCCGCACATCCGGTTCTACGCGGGCCAGCCGGTCAGGGGCCCGTCGGGGCACCGGGTGGGCACGCTGTGCCTGATCGACCGGCGGCCCCGCGAGCTGGGCGTCGAGGACCGGCAGCGGCTGCGCGACCTCGGGAGCTGGGTCGAGGTGGAGTACGCCGTGGCGGCGGCCGAGCGGGACCGCGCGCTGGCGCGGGACGTGCGCGCCGAGTTCATCTCGGTGATCAGCCACGAGCTGCGCACCCCGCTGACCTCGATCCACGGGTCGCTGGAGCTGGTGGGGTCGGGCCGGTTCGGCACGCTCGACCAGCGCGCGGCGCGGCTGGTGTCGATCGCGGCGAAGAACACCGACCGGCTCATCCGGCTGTCCAACGACGTGCTGGACCTGACGCGGTTGCAGAGCGGGCTGCGGCTGACGCTGGCCGACGTGGACGTGGCCGAGGCGGTCGAGAACGCGGTGCACGCCGTCGAGGGCGTTGCCGACCGGACCGGCGTGTCGCTGGAGGCGGACTGCGCGGCGTGCCCCGTGCGGGGCGACCTCGACAAGCTGGTGCAGGTGTTCACGAACCTGCTGGCCAACGCGGTGGAGTTCGCGCCGGCGGGCAGCACCGTCCTGGTGAGCTGCGCCCGCGCGGGCGACCGCGTCGAGGTGGCGGTCCGGGATCGGGGACCGGGGGTGCCGCGGCACGACGTCGACCGCATCTTCGATCCGTTCGTGCAGCTCGAAGGGGCGAGCGCACGCGGGGTCGGGCTCGGGCTGTCGATCACCCGAGGCATCGCCGAGGCCCACGGCGGCAGCGTCGCGGTCCGCTCGACGGTGGGGGAGGGCAGCACGTTCACCGTGGTGCTGCCGGTGGCCGGACCCGCCACCGACCGGCCCTGGTGGTAGGCCTCAGGCCACCCAGTCCAGCAGGGCGGCCAGGTCGTCGGCGATCCGCAGCGGGTCGAACGGCTTGCGCAGCACGGCCAGCGCGCCCAGCCCTCGCAGCTCATCCTCCAGGTCCGGGGCGGCGGTGATGAACACGACCGGGAGCGAGCCGAACCGCACGGCCTCCCGCAGCGCGCGCAGGGTGCGGCGACCGTCCAGCCCCGGCATCTCCACGTCCAGCAGCACCGCGTCGACCCCTCCGGCCAGGCACCGGCGCAGCGCCTCCTCCCCGCCGCTCGCCGTCTCCACCAGCCACTCGTCCCGGAAGCCCAGCGACAGGCTGAGCACCTCCAGCACGTCGGGGTCGTCGTCCACGACCAGCAGGGTCCTCATCGCGCGTCCCGGTTCACCCGGTAGCCGACGCCGCGCACGGTGGCGATGAACCCGGTCGCGCCCGCGCTCGCGAGCTTGCGCCGCAGGTTGGACAGGTGCACGTCCACCGCGTGGTCGTCGGCGAGCCACGGCTCGCCCCAGGCGCGCTGCCGGAGCTGGTCGCGGGTGCGCACCAGGCGCACGTTCTCGGTCAGCAGGTCCAGCAGCGCGAACTCCAGCCGGGTGAGCGCCACGTGCGCCCCGTCCACGGTGACCTCGTGCGCCGCCACGTCGATCCGCACCGGTCCGACGACCCGCTCGGTCGGGAGCGGTGCGGCCGGGGCGTCGCCCAGCGCCTTCGGCCTGCGCAGCATGGCCTGGATCCTGGCCACGAGCTCGCGCGGCGAGAAGGGCTTGGTCAGGTAGTCGTCGGCCCCGGCGGAGAGCCCGACGAGCTTGTCGACCTCGTCCGCCCTGGCCGTCAGCATCAGCACGTAGGCGTGGGAGAAGTCGCGCAGCCGCGAGCACACCTCCAGCCCGCTCGGGCCGGGGATGTTGAGGTCCAGCACCACCACGTCGGGCCGCCAGGCGCGCAGCTCCAGCAGCGCGCCGTGGCCGTCGCCCGCGGTGCGCACGTCGAAGCAGGCCTCGGTCAACGCCATCTCGACGATCTCGCGGATGCTCTCGGTGTCCTCCACGACCAGTACCCTCGTCATGGGCTGGATTGTGCCCAGACCGCTCGGCCCCGGCAGGGCCGGAGAACCGGTCACCTCCGGTCCCGCAGCGCGCGCTTCGCCGCCACGAGCACGCAGAGGCCCGCGAACGCGATCAGCGCCACCTCGACCGGGGCGTGCCGTCCGAGCAGCGCGACCCGGCCGATCCAGGGCACGTCGCCGAGCACGACGGGCACGGTCGCCGAGGTGATGCGCAGCCGCTGGGGGTCGACGTCGGTGTTGTTGTCGCCCTTGGTGCGCAGCAGCGGCTCGCCGCGGGACAGGTCCACCTCGACGACCCGGTGCGCGAACCGCTCACCGGGGGCGTCCGGCCGGGGCAGCACCACGACGTCGCCGACTTCAACCGATCGAGCGTCGATCGGACGGGTGGCGAGCAGGGCTCCGGGGTCGAACGCGGGGGACATGCTCGGCGAGAGCACCGGCGCGAAGCCGACCCGGAAGCCGACCACGAGCACCGCGCAGGCGACCGCGGCCAGCGCGAGCACCGCGAGGACGGCACCGGGGAGGCGTCGGGGGAGCCGCGACGACGTGCGCGCGGCCGTGGAGCGGGTCGCGGCGTGGGCTGCGGGCATGGGTTCCCCTAGGAGTTGGTGGTGGTGGCGGCGCGGACGTGCGCGCCGTTGGCGACGGAGACGCCGACGGTGGCGTTGGTGGTGCCGCTGAGGGCCCCGGTGAGGCTGATCCGGATGCCGAGCTGACCGCCGACCGCGAGGGCCGTGGCGGGCGATCCGGTCCCCGCGGCGGAGGTGACCAGGGTGGTCACCGTCCCGGCGCAGGTGTTCGCGGTGGTGTTCCACGCGGCGCCGACGCACGCGTCCACCCGCACCGGGCTCGCCAGCAGGCCGTTGACCGACGCGGTGTAGGTCTGGCCGGTCAGCGCCGCCGTGCCGGTGTTGCGGACGCTGCCGAACCGCGGTGCGCGGTCGCCGATCACCGCCCACCCCGCGGTGAGGGGCCTGCCGGTCTGGGCGACCCCCGAGCCGTCGACCAGCACGGCCGACCAGGAGAGGCTGGTGGCGCCGACGGGGGGACCGGCGCTCGCGGCGCCCGCCCCCGCGGTGGCGGTGGCGGGGACGGCCGCGACCAGCGCGACCGCCGTCCCGACCACCGCCGCGACCCGCTTCGACATCGGCCTTCTCCCTGGGAGTCGTGGATCAGGAGTTGGTGGTGGTGGCCGTGCGCTGGGTCTCGGCGAAGGTGTAGGTCAGGTTCGCGGTCAGCCCCTGGATCGTCGCGGCGGGCAGGACCCCGTTGACCGTGGTCTCGGTCTGGTCGGGCAGCTGCACCGAGATCTGGAGGCGCTGCACGGCGCCCGCGGCGACCACGCCGGGGATCAGCGACTGCGCGCTCGCCAGCGTGCTCAGCGGGACCGGGCCCAGCAGCGTCGTCGCGCTTCCGCCGCACAGGCCGGTCGCGGGGGTCCACGTGCCGTTCGCGCACTGCCGCACGGTGACGCGCAGCGCCCTCGTGGTGGCGCCGTCGGTGACCAGGCCCGCCGAGCCGGTCGCCGCCACCTGGAGCGTCAGCGCCTGGGCGTCCAGCGTGCCGCCGCTGGTGAGGTCGACGTACCGGTTGACCACGTCACCGGGGGCCATGTTGGCGATGGCCTGGTCGAACCCGGAGCCGTTGGCCGCCATCGCCAGCTTCAGCGTGCCGGTGGTCACCTGCTCGGGCGTCCCGTTGGCCGTCGTCGCGCTCAGGGTGGCCCAGACGCCGCCGCCGACCGCGACGACGGCGGACACCGCGATCGCGGCGAGCGCGATCGGCCGCCAGGGGGAGCGGCGGCGGTGGGGAACGGGGAGGGCGTGGTTCGGCATGGCGCGTCCTTGTCCGGTGTGCACCGCCTGTCGCGGTGCGGTGGAGCGAGGATCGACGGCGGACCTCTGGCCTCCCTCCGCCGTTCCTCAAGCTCCCGTCAAGTTCCCGCCGCCGCGGTCGCCTGTGGACGGTGGACCGAGGCCGGACAACTCCGAGTACCGCTCCCTCACGGGGTGATCCCCCTATCCGGTGATCTCGCCGCCGAATCCCGGCGAAGCTCCGACACGTCGAACTCGATCATGAGACGGTGCCGGGGTGAACAGGGCATTGGGGCGACTCGCCATTCTCACCGCATCCGCGGCCATCGTGTTCGGCGCCACCGCGGGTACCGCGTCAGCGGTGCCCTGGGTCTTCATCGGCAGCTACCCCACGGAGGCGCAGTGCCTCGTGGCCGCTGACGCGTGGGCCAGCAGCGACGTGCGCACCCGGTGCCAGTACACGCAGTCGGACGGCTGGCACCTCTACGCGTACTCGATCGGGGGCTGATCCCGACCGCCGCGGCCGGGTCGCCGTCGACGACACCGACCCGACCGCGGCCGACCGTTCGGCTCCACTGTGGACCACGGCGTCCCCTGTCCCCTGTGGACGTCGGGTGGGCGCGGTCGAGCCGGGTACCCCTCTGACGACCCCGCGGACGGCGGGGACGTCCGTGACGAGCGCGCGGCACTCCTCGACCACGTGGTCCCTCTTGACTGAATGTTCGGTAATGTGGGGGGATGGCGCGACCACCTTCCATCGACGAGGCCGAACTGCTGGACGCGCTCATCGCGGTGTTCCGGGACAAGGGGTTCGACGGCACCGCGATCGGCGACCTGTCGGCGGCCTCGGGGTTGCGGCGGGCGAGCCTCTACCACCGCTACCCCGACGGCAAGGAGGGCATGGCGGAGGCGGTCCTGGCCGAGGTCGGGCGGCGGTTCCGGTGGATCCTGCGACCGATGGGCGAGGACGAGGACCTCGCGCGGGGGATGGACGAGACCGCGCGCAGGCTCGGTGACTTCTACGGCGCCGGTGCGCTGTCGTGCGTGCTGGACACGATGACGCTGGCGGGCGCGCCGGAGAAGGTCCGCGACCAGGCGAGGGCGCTCGCGAAGACCTGGATCGACGTGATGGCCGACGCGTCGCGGCGCGCGGGGCGCGCGCCGGACGAGGCGGTGCGCGCGGCCAGGGACGCGTTCCTCCGCATCGAGGGTGCGCTGGTGCTGGCCAGGGTGCTGGGCGACACCAGCGCCTTCGTCGAGAGCGTGGCGCTGATGCCGAGCATCCTGGCGCCGGGGCCCGCGGAGCGCTGATCCCGGCCCCCTGGTGGGGTCGGACGGTCCGGCAGCAGCCTAGGCGCGCCGTGCGGGAAGCGGGTGACCGTGGACACCTTGAAGTTTACCGTACGTTCGGTAATTATGGTGGGCGTTGGCCTTCCGAACAGCGAGGAGCGCGCGTCCATGAGCAGCAAGACCGCCGTAGTGGTGCTGTCCGACCCGTCCACCGGCACCGACGAGGCCCTGGGCCGCGTCGTCAACGCGCTCGCCGCCGCCCGGGAGTTCGCGCAGGGCGGTGAGGCGCTCGTGCTCTTCCAGGGCGCGGGCACCCGCTGGCCCGCCGTGCCGGCGGACCCGGCCCACCCGGCGCACGAGCTGCACACCGCGATGAGGCAGCAGGTCGCCACGGTGGCGTCCGGCGGCTGCGCGACCGCCTTCGGCGCGACCGGGGGCGTCGAGGCCGAGGACGTCAAGCAGGTCAGCCAGAACCAGGCGCCCGGCACCGCCGGTGTCGCGAGCATCGGTGAACTGGTGCGGTCCGGCTACCACGTCCTGACCTTCTGACGCCGTGGCCGACCTCGTCGACCGGCTCGCCTTCCACCCCGGCGAGCGCGAAGCGCAACGGGTGGCCGGAACCTCCGAGATGGCGGAGAGGGTCCGGCCCATCATCTCGGACGCCATCCCCCGCGGGGCGTTCGACTTCCTCGTGCGCCGGCGGATGCTGGTGCTCGGCGCCCGGGACCGCGACGGGCGGCCCTGGGCCACCGCCCTGGTGGGGCCGGAGGGGTTCCTCTCGGCGGCCGACCCGCACACGCTGCGGGTCGACGCCACCCCGGTGCCCACCGACCCGCTGGCGGACGTCCTGCGGGACGAGGTGGACGTCGGCACCCTCGCCATCGACCTGCTGATGCGCAAGCGGTTGCGGGTCAACGGGCGGTGGCGGCCGACGCCGCGCGGCGGCGAGGTGGAGGTGCACCAGGCGTTCGGCAACTGCCCCAAGTACATCCAGGCCCGCGTCATGACCGGGGAACCCGCGGCCTCCCACCCCGTCGTGCGCCGCGCCGACCGGCTCGACACGAGCCGGTCGGTCCTCGTGTCGACCGCCGACACGTTCTTCATCGCGACGGCGGCCGACGTCGGCGCGGACGTCTCGCACCGCGGCGGCAACCCCGGTTTCGTCCAGGTCGTCTCGCCCACCGAGCTGTCCTGGCCGGACTACGCGGGCAACGCGATGATGATGACCGCGGGCAACCTCGGGGTGAACCCGTCGGCGGGACTGCTGTTCCCGGACTGGGAGTCCGGGGCGACCCTCCAGCTGACGGGCGCGGCGCGGGTGCGCGAGGCCGTCGAACGGGGGAGCGGGCCCGCCAACGGCCTGGAGACCGTCTTCCGCGTCACCGAGGCGGTCTGGACCGAGAACGCCTTCCCCCCGGCCTGGACAGCGCCCGCGTACTCGCGCTTCAACTGACCGCCCCCGACCCGAGGGGGCGGTGCGATGAGCACGCCGTCAGGACTTGCCGCGGAAGAAGGCGCGGATGTCGTTCGCGAGCAGCGTCGGCACCTCCATCGCGGGGAAGTGGCCGCCCTCGGTGAACTCGCTCCAGTGGTCGACCGCCCTCCACGGGTCCACCACGCGGCGCACGAGCGGGTGGGTGTCGAACACGGCCCACCCGGACGGCACGTCGGAGGCCATGGCCAGGGCGAGTCCGGAGTGCTCGGACTCGTAGTAGAACTGCGCGCTCGACGCGCCGCTGCGGGTGAACCAGTACAGGCTGGTGTTGGTGAGGAGCTGGTCGCGGTCGACCGACTCGTCCGGCGTCCGGTAGCCGCCGCCGGACCTGGTCCTGAACTTCTCGGCGATCCACGCGAGCTGGCCGACCGGCGAGTCGGTGAGCGCCGCGCCGATCGTGTCGGGCCGGTGGTCCTGCAACCGGAGGTACCCGTGGTCGGCCGCGTCCTCGGCGCGCACCGCCTCGATCCGGGCGGTCTCGTCATCGGACAGGCCTTCGGGGTAGGGGAACTTGACGCCGAGCAACCCGAGCAACCGGGGGTCGCTGCCGATGTGCGTGCCGATGACGCGCTCCGGGTGGACGGCCGCGAGGCGGCCGGTGGTGCCCGCGCCGATGTCGGTGCCGTGGGCCGCGAACCGCTCGTAGCCGAGACGCGTCATGATCTCGGCGTAGGCGTCCGCCGTGCGCGCCAGCTCCCAGCCGGTCCCCGACAGCGGGGTGGAGAACCCGAAGCCGGGCAGGGACGGGACGACCACGTGGAACTCGTCGGTCAGCAGGGGGATGAGCCGCTGGTAGTCGACGAACGACCCCGGCCAGCCGTGGTTCAGGATCAGCGGGGTGGCCTCCGGGTTCGCGGACCGGACGTGGACGACGTGGAACGTCTGGCCGTCGACGACCGTCGTGACCTGCCCGTGCTCGTTGAGCTTCTCCTCCTGCGCCCGCCAGTCGAACCCGTCGCGCCAGTACTCGGCGAGCTCCTCCAGGTACACCGGCGGGATGCCGCGGCTGAAGTCGGTGCGGTCGTCCCGGCCCGGCACGGGGATCGGCAGGCGCGTGCGAGCCAGCCGGTCGCGCAGGTCGTCGACGTCCGCCTGCGGGACGGCGACGCGGAACGGCGTGAGTGCGGTGTTCTCGTTCATGACGTCGACGCTCCCAGGCAATGCGGCAGGATCCCTTCCGCGATTCCCGGGATGATCGAGACATGGTGGAGACCTCGGCCCGGCTGCTCCGACTGCTGTCGCTGCTCCAGCTCAAGCGCGACTGGACGAGCTCCGAACTCGCGGGCAGGCTCGGCGTGAGCACGAGGACCGTGCGCGCCGACATCGGCAAGCTGCGGTCGCTGGGGTACCCCGTGGATGCGCGCCCCGGCGTCTCGGGCGGGTACCGGCTGGCCGCCGGGACGGCGATGCCCCCGCTGCTGCTCGATGACGACGAGGCCGTCGCCGTCGCGGTCGGACTGGGCGCGGTCGCGACCCAGGGGCTCGGGGTCGAGGAGACGTCCCTCACCGCGCTCGCGAAGCTGGAGCAGGTGCTGCCCTCGCGCCTGCGCCGCCGTGTGGAGGCGGTGCGCGAGGCGACGAGCGTCGTCCAGGGGGCCGGACCGCCGCTCGACCTCTCCGTCCTCGGCGCGGTCGCCGCCGCGATCCGCGGCCGCGAACGGCTCCGGTTCGGCTACACGAAGCCGGGGGACGACGAGGGGTCGCGCCACGCCGAACCGCACCGGCTGGTGACCTGGGGAGCGCTCTGGTACCTGCTCGCGTGGGACCTCGACCGTGACGACTGGCGGGTCTTCCGCGTCGACCGCATGGCTCCGCGCGCACCGACGGGGGCGCGGTTCCGACCGCGACAGATCCCGGGGGACAGCGCCGTCGAGCACGTCGTCAGCCGCGTCAGCAGGGGAGCCTGGAGGTACCGCGCCCGCGTACTCGTGCACGCTCCCGCCGCGGAGGTCGCGGCGAGGATCCACATCCCGGTCGACGTCGAGGCGGTCGACGAGTCCACGTGCCGCGTCGAACTGGGCGCCGACGACCCGGACCGCCTCGCGCTGTGGATGGCGCAGCTCGACGTCGACGTCGAGGTGGTCGACGGGGACGAGCTGGCGGCGGCGTTCGACCGCCTCGCGACGAGGTTCCGCCGCGCGGCGGGCGGCGCGTCCGCGTGAATCCCGGCGCTCGCGGGCCCACCGTCCTCGGGGAGTGCCACGACCACGCGTGGTCCTGCGGCGACTCGCGGTACCGGGTCGCTGGTCCAGTCCGGTCGCATCCGGCGTCCCGACCTCACACGCGGGCTCGCCGCACCAGCCGGAGCAGGGCGCCCACGGCCAGGACGGCGGCGCCGATGAGGACCGAGTCGACCGGCAGCGCGGCGGCCAGGACGAGACAGCCGAGCAGGCCTGTCGCGGGCACGACCCGTGGCGGGCGACCCTCGTCGGCGCGCAGCGTCCACGCGGAGGCGTTGGCGATCGCGTAGTAGACCAGCACCGCGAAGGAGGAGAACCCGATGGCGCCGCGCAGGTCCACCACGGCAGCGAGAACCGCGACGGTGGCACCGACGGCGATCTCGGCGTGGTGGGGCACCTGGTGGCGGGGGTGGACGGCGGTGAGGGTGCGTGGGAGGTGGCCGTCGCGGGCCATCGCCAGGGTGGTTCGGGAGACGCCGAGGATCAGGGCGAGCAGCGAACCGAGCGCGGCGACCACGGCGCCGACGCGGATCACGGGCACCAGCCACGGCCACGGCGCTGCCGCGGAGGCGAGCGGGTCCGGGGTGACGGCCAGCGCGGCCGGTCCGAGCGCGGCGAGCGTGGCGACGGCGACGGCCGTGTAGACGACGAGCGTGATGGCGAGGGCGAGCGGAACGGCGCGGGGGATGGTGCGCGCCGGATCGCGGACCTCCTCACCCAAGGTCGCGACGCGGGCGTACCCGGCGAAGGCGAAGAACAGCAGACCTGCCGACTGCACCACGCCGAACGTGCTCGTCGTGCCCGGTGTCCACGCCAGGTTCGCGGTGTGGCCGCCAGTCGCGGCCGCGGTGACGGCGAGGACCAGCACGACCAGGACCACCGCGACCATCGCGCGGGTGGCCGCGATCGACTTCCGGACGCCGAAGCAGGTGACGGTGGTCAGCGCGAGGACGGCGAGGACGGCCACGGCGGCGCGCACCGGCCTGGCGGCATCGGGCAGTGCGTAGGTGGCGACGGTGAGGGCCATCGCCGCGCAGGACGCCGTCTTGCCGACGATGAAGCCCCACCCGGCGAGGTGACCCCAGAACGGGCCGAGGCGTTCGCGTCCGTAGACGTACGTTCCTCCCGACGACGGGTAGCGGGCAGCGAGCCGTGCCGTCGACGTCGCGTTGCAGTAGGCGACGACGGCGGCGATGGCGAGCCCGGCGAGCAACCCGGCCCCCGCGGCGCGGGCCGCGGGAGCGAGGGCGGCGAAGACGCCCGCGCCGATCATGGAGCCCAGACCGATGGTCACCGCGTCGCCGGTGCCCAGTCGACGAGCCAGTCGAGGAGGTGTCACGTTCGCGTCCTTCGCTTGGACGTGCTGGTGGCGGAGGTTCCCATTGTCCGGTGGGACGGTGTCCGGACGCCGATGGTGGAGACCGTCCCGGATCCCGAGTTCGTGACCGGGGTGTAGCGGTGACCGGGGGCGGACCAGCGTGCGTCCAGGCCCACCGCGACCGGGCTCGGGAGCGTCCCGCCGACTGACCCACCTGCTTCACGCACGTGATCGACCTCCACGGGGTTCGGCTGTACCGACACTGTCGGTGGGAGCTGGTTGACTAGCCGAATGTTCGAAACCCCCGACGAACTCCGCAGCCTCCAGGTCCTGCTCGACACGTCCTTGGCCGGCTCCAGCAGCCACCTCAAATCGATCATCCGGCCAGGTGAGAGCACCTTGGACGCCGAGCAGGTCGTGCGGGTCTGCCAGGGCATGCGCACCCTGGCGATCGCCACGGTCACCCGGCGCGGTGAGCCACGCATCAGCGGCGCCGACGGGCACCTCCTGCACGGCCGCTGGATCGTCGGCACCCACCGCCAGGCCGCCAAAGCCCGTCATCTCGCGGCGCGGCCCGGCATCAGCGCGACCTACATGCGCGGCGAGCAGCTCGGCATCTTCACGCACGGACACGCCGTTCCGCTGAACCCCGAGGGGACGAGCGGCGACCCGACCTGGCCGGCGATCCGCGACTACCTCGTCACCCACTACGACGGCGACGGCGAAGACCCGTTCTGGGACGAGAACATCTGGTACCGCATCGACCCCAGCTGGATGGTCGCCTACAGCACCGACCCCGTCGGGCTGCTCGACCAGCACCCGTCAGCCTGACGGCCGCCATCTTCGGCATCCGCCTGCTCGCCTTGCCGTGGACCGGATTTCTCCTCGGTAGCCGAGGTGTGCGCGCACCGTCGCTCCCACGAGCGAACAGCGGAAGCCGCGAACGAGCGCTGGAACCCGGCGTGCCCGACGAGGCGATCCTGAACCGGCTCAAGCGCCACCGGGCGGCGGCCACTCGCTACGACAAGCTGATTCCGCCCTGTCGTTGGAGAAGAAGGGCGCGACGGCGCTCCTCGGGGACCTCGACTCGCTCCGCCGCGGGGAAGCACCTCGGGTTCGTCGGCGACTTCTCCGCCATGTCCATGGCCGCTTCCAGCGCGCTCACGCGGGAGAGCCTGTCCTGGGAGCCGACCGGGCCGACGCTGGCCGAGGACGTCGGGTCCGGCGCCTGCGGCACGGCCTGAGCGCCGATCGGGATCAGTCGGGGATGCCGATGGTCGTGGCCACCCGGCCCATCTGGTACCCGAAGTAGGCCTCGCGGGCTTCCACGACGTTGTTGAGCTGGCCGAAGAGTTCGAAGCTGACGGCGCCGAAGAGCTGGATCCAGCCCATGCCGCCGCGGGCCAGGAGTTCCTCCGGCAGGCCCGGAACGGTCCGGTCGCGCAGGCGGGCCATGTCGGCGTGCAGGACCGTGGGCAGGTGGTCGGTCGCGGTGGAGAAACCCGCGTCGTAGCTGTCCTTGAGGACGTTGATCAGGGCCAGCGGGGTCCTGGAAGCGGCGGCGATCGTGTCCTCCGGCGCGTGGTACTCGGGGACCGGGCTGCCGAACAGGAGCGCGTACTCCGACGGGTTCGCCAGGGCCCAGGTGCGGACGGCGTGGCAGATCGCCAGCCAGCGCCCGCGCAGGGCCGTGCGGTCGGCGACCGAGGTGTCGCCCGCCTCGGCCGCGGCGCCCAGGGAGTTGTACGCGTCGACGATCAGGGCGGTCAGCAGGGCGTCGCGGCTGGGGAAGTAGCGGTACAGGGCGGAGGACACCATGCCCATGTCCCTGGCCACGGCGCGGAGGGAGAGGTTCGCGCCGTCCGTCGCCAGGTGGCGGCGAGCGGTCGTCTTGATCTCCTCGGTCATTTCGGCCCGGACACGGGCGCGGAGGGAGCCTGCTGACATGACGAGATTGTCGCACGAGACAGAGAGCACTGCTCTCGGAAAGTGTGCTCTACTTAGAGAGCACTGCTCTTTCTCCGAGGAGGATCCCAATGTCGTTGCACGTGGTCGTCGGCTCCGGACCGGTCGGCTCCGGTACCGCCCTGCTGCTCGCGTCGCGTGGTGACCAGGTGCGGGTGGTCAGCCGGAGCGGCGGCGGGCCCGAACACCCGAACGTCGAACGGGTCGCCGCCGACGCCGGGGACGCCGGTCGGCTCAGCGCGCTGGCCGAGGGCGCGGTCGCGCTCTACAACTGCGTCAACCCGGCGTACCACCGGTGGCTCACGGACTGGCCGCCGATCGCGTCGGCGCTGCTCACGGCCGCCGAGCGGTCCGGTGCGGTGTACGTGATGACCGGCAGCCTGTACGGGTACGGCGAGGTGGACGGTCCGATGACCGCGTCCACGCCGCTCGCCGCGACCCACCCGAAGCTGAAGCTGAAGGCGGACATGTGGCGCGCCGCGCTCGCCGCCCACGAGGCGGGCCGGATCCGGGCGACCGAGGTCCGGGGCAGCGACTACATCGAGGCCAACTCGATCTTCTCCTTCGGCCTCGGCGCGCCGCTGCTCGCCGGGAAGCGGGCGTGGTCGCCCACGCCGCTGGACGTGTCGCACAGCTGGACGTCGATCAGCGACGTGGCGGCGGTGCTGACCACCGTCGCCACCGACGAGCGGGCGTGGGGCAGGGCGTGGCCCGTGCCCACCGAGCCGCCGCTGACGGTGCGCGAACTCGCCACCCGGTTCACCGCCGTCGCCGGTGTCGGCGAACCGAAGCTCAGCAGGATCCCGGCCCCGGTGCTGGGCGCCATCGGCCTGTTCTCGCCGATGGTGAAGGAGTTGCGCACCACGGCGTACCAGTTCACCCGGCCCTTCGTCCTCGACTCCTCCGAGTCCACGGAGGTGTTCGGGCTCAAGCCGCGACCGATCGACGACTCGCTGCGCGAGGCGGTCCGTTCCCTCTCCGAGGGGTGAGCCCTTGCCCCGCGGCACGGCGGGCGAACACGATGGTTCCGTCGGGTTCGTCCGCCAGGCCGGGGAGTCGCGCACATGACCACTTCTCCCGTCGAGACCGAACACCTCGACGTCCTGATCATCGGCGCCGGGATCTCCGGTATCGGTGCGGCGTACTACCTCCAGCGCGACCACCCGAACCGCGACTACGCGATCCTCGAAGCCCGCGCGGCCACCGGTGGGACCTGGGACCTGTTCCGCTACCCCGGAATCCGCTCCGACTCCGATCTGCACACCTTCGGCTACGAGTTCAAGCCGTGGCGGGACGAGCGGGCCATCGCGAGCGCCGACAAGATCCTCGACTACCTGCGCGAGACCGCCGCGGAGCACGGCATCGACCGGAAGGTCCGCTTCCGGCACCACGTGCTCGGCGTGACGTGGTCCAGCTCCGACGCGAGGTGGACCGTGGAGGTCGAGCGCGCCGACGTCGGTGACGTGGTGGCGTTCACGGCGACCTGGTTGTTCTTCGCCACGGGCTACTACCGCTACGACAAGGGCTTCTCACCGGATCTTCCGGGCCGGGAGAACTTCGCCGGACCCGTGGTGCACCCCCAGCACTGGCCGGAGGACCTGGACTGCGCGGGGAAGCGCGTCGTCGTGATCGGCAGCGGTGCCACCGCCGTCACCGTGGTTCCGGCCCTCGCCGCCACCGCGGCTCACGTCACGATGCTCCAGCGCACCCCGAGCTACGTCCTCCCCGTGCCGTCGAAGGACGCCATCGGCAACAGGCTGCGCGCCCTGCTCGGCGAGGAACGCGCGTACCGGGTCATCCGGCGCAAGAACATCGCCCAGCAGCGGGCGATCTGGTGGCTGTGCCAGAGGTTCCCGCGTCCGGCCCGCGCGGTGATCCGCCGGATCAACGCCACGCTGCTGCCCGCGGGCTACCCGGTCGACGAGCACTTCAACCCGCCGTACGGCCCGTGGGACCAACGCCTCTGCGTGGCACCCGACGGTGACCTGTTCAAGGTGATCCGCGAGGGCGACGCGTCGGTGGTCACCGACCGGATCGCCGGGTTCACCGAATCGGGCGTGCTGCTGGAATCCGGCCGCGAACTCGGGGCGGACGTGGTCGTCACGGCGACCGGGTTGACCGTGCGACCGTTCGGCGGGATCGCCGTCACCGTCGACGACGTGCCGGTCCGGTTGGCGGACACCGTGGCGTACAAGGGGATGATGCTGTCCGGCGTGCCCAACCTGGCCTTCGCGGTCGGCTACACCGCGTCGTCGTGGACGCTCAAGGTCGGTCTCCTGTGCGAGTACTTCTGCCGGCTGCTGGCGCACATGGACGCGCACGGGTACGAGGTCTGCGTCCCGGCGGTCCCCGACGCGGCCATGCCGAAACGACCGTTCCTCGACCTGGCGTCCGGGTACGTCCAGCGCGCGCTCGACCAGCTGCCGAGCCAGGGCGACCGGAAACCCTGGCTGACGTCCATGGACTACCACGCCGACGTCAAGCTCCTGCGCCGATCTCCCGTCCAGGACGCGGACCTGGCCTTCTCGCGGGTGAACGGGAGCGGGGCCGGGCGGGCCGCCCGGCCCCGTCCGCCTGCACGGGAGAGGTGACCCGGTCGTCCGCCGGGGCCGGGGACGTCCTGAGGGAGAGGGGGCCGTGGGGGTGCCACGGACCGGGGGTGTCGTCGCTCGCCCGTGTCGGGAACGCCCCGCCTGCGTGGGAAGGGAGTGGTGGTCGGCAGGGCGTGCCCGGCATCCGGTCCGGGGGAACGCCCAGCGCGCGCAGGAGGCCGTCCAGCACGTAGCCGGCGTCCGGGGCGGTGCCGGTCAACGGGCGCAGGTCGGCGTGCAGCTGGCCGTCGACCACGTCAGTGGCCACGCGGTGGGCGTGGTGCGGTGCGAAGTCGCCCTTGCCGACGCCCACCGGACCGGTGATCACCACGGGCGCCGCGGCCGGGGTGCGGAGGCGGTGAGTTCTGCGATGAAGGAATTTGATCATGGTTCTCCCGGCCCCATCGTCCTAAGGGAGTGTTATGACCAGGCACGATTCTGACCTGCGACGACTCGTGGCGCCAAGTCGCTGACCTGCTGGTTTTATCCGGTTGCATCCGGCTGGAACTGGTCGTTTTTGGACCTGCGACGGCCTGTGGACGGCCTGATCTTGGTCCGTTGAAGCGTGAGCCTTTACCGAGAAGTTCGCATGACCGTGCGCCTAGATCTGGATGCCGCTGCTTGGGAGTTACTCGGAAGGCGGCATTCGATGCTTGATCGCCTGCGGTCTGGCTGGATCTCGTGTCCGTGCTGACTTCGTTGCGGAAGTCCGCCTCAACGTGAACCGCGTGTGTTGCTTGCCGCTGAAGGGATCTGTGGTCGGACTGTTCGTCGTTTACCTTCTGTGGCGACTCGGACCGGAGCCTTAGTGGGCATGCGCTATGCGGCCGTGGCGGACGTCAACGAGCACGGTCAGTGGCATGTGCGGACGTTCGGTTGCTCTCGAACCGGCGATATCCGCAGTTGTGCGTTGTGCTGGGCGGTGGGGTCGATTGTCGTGACGATCGGCTAGACAGGCTGGCCATTGAGTTGTGAGGTGAAGGTTGGTCGGCTCCGAGGCTAATGGTGTGCCAGGCCCAGTCACTCAGAACAGCACGGCCTCGGATGGAGGGCAGAACTATCACGCGGGGCGGGATCTCACGCTCCACACCTCGCCGGTCGTGCCGCGAATGGAATCGGTACCTTCGGTCTCGGGTGTTGGTCGTCGGCCAGCGGGTTCGGTTGTGTTCGTGGGCCGCGTGGGCGAGTTGGCGCGGTTGGACGCCGCTGTCGCGGGTTCGGGTGGTCGTGCGGTGGTGGTGGCGGTGCATGGTCTGGGCGGGATGGGCAAGTCGACATTGGCGGCCCGGTTTGCCGAGTTACATGCGGACCGGTTTTCGCCGGTGTGGTGGGTGACGGCGGATTCGCTGGCGGCGGTCGAAGCGGGGGTGGCGGACTTGGCCGTGGCGATGGCGCCGCAGGCCGCGGCCTTGTCGGTGGAGCAGCGAGTGGAGTTGGGTGTTCGGTGGCTGGCTGGTCACGACGGGTGGTTGTTGGTGTTGGACAACCTGAGCACTCCGGCGGATGCGGTCGGAGTGTTGGAACGGGTGCGGACGGGAACGGTAGTGGTGACCAGCCGCAAGGCCAGCGGGTGGCGCGGTGTTCCCACCGTGGCGCTGGACGTGCTGTCTGCCAACGAAGCTGCGGATCTGGTGAACGGGTCTGCTGCACCGATAGGTGACATCTGAGGTGGCTAGCCGTGAGGCTGGCCTGGGAGGATGTCGTTGTGCCCAAGCCCTACCCCCAGGAGTTCCGCGACGATGTCGTGCGGGTCGCTCGTGATCGCGAGCCCGGTGTGACGGTCGAGCAGATCGCGAAAGATTTCGGGGTGCACCCGATGACGTTGTTCAAGTGGCTGCGCCAAGCCGAGGTCGACGAAGGCGCCAAACCAGGCGTCAGCAGGAACGACTCGGCCGAGCTGCGCGAGGCGCGTAAGCGGATCAAGCTGCTGGAGCAGGAAAACGAGGTCCTGCGCCGGGCAACGGCGTATCTGTCGCAGGCGAATCTGCCGGGAAAAGGCTCTACCCGCTCGTGAACGAGCTGGCCGCGAACGGGATTCCCGTCGCGGTGACGTGCCGGGTCTTGACCATCGCTCGACAGCCGTACTACCGGTGGCGTGCCCGCCCGGTCGTCCAGGCGGAACTCGCGGAGGCATATCGGGCGAACGCGTTGTTCGACGCACACCGCGACGACCCAGAGTTCGGCTACCGGTTCCTGGCCGACGAGGCCCGCGACACCGGCCTGCCGATGGCGGATCGGACCGCGTGGCGGATCTGCTCGGCCATGAGCTGGTGGAGCGCGTTCGGCAAGAAACGTGGCCGCAACGGCAAGAAGGCCGGCCCGCCGGTCCACGACGACCTGGTGCGCCGCGACTTCACCTCCGCGGCGCCGAACCTGTTGTGGCTGGCCGATATCACCGAACACCGCACCGCAGAAGGAAAGCTGTATCTGTGCGCGGTCAAGGACGTCTGCTCCAACCGGATCGTGGGCTACTCAATCGACTCACGGATGAAGTCCCGTCTCGCCGTCACCGCGCTCACCAACGCCCTCGCCCGCCGTGGTGGGGTCGCCGGCCGCGTGGTGCACACCGACCGCGGATCGCAATTTCGTTCCAGGAAATTCGTCCGCGCGCTCGCTCGTCACGGCTTGACCGGCTCGATGGGCCGGGTCGGCGCCGCAGGCGACAACGCAGCTATGGAAAGCTTCTTCGCGTTGCTGCAGAACAAC
>NZ_DBNGPQ010000143.1:0-49503 GCF_057122925.1 Umezawaea sp.
AGGGTCTGCGCTTCGTGCAGGGCACGTTCGACGACGACGAGGCGTTCGACCGGCTCGCCCACTGCGTCGCCGAGCTCGACTCGGAGCGCGGGACCAACGGCAACCACGCGTTCTACCTGTCGATCCCGCCGGGCGCGTTCCCGACGGTGATCAACCAGCTCAAGCGCGCCGGCCTCGCCCAGACGTCCGCCGACCAGTGGCGCCGGGTCGTCATCGAGAAGCCGTTCGGTCACGACCTGGCGAGCGCGCAAGCGCTGAACGAGGTCGTCAGCGAGGTCTTCACCCCCGACGACGTGTTCCGCATCGACCACTACCTCGGCAAGGAGACCGTCCAGAACATCCTGGCGCTGCGGTTCGCGAACCAGCTCTACGAACCCATCTGGAACTCGAACTACGTCGACCACGTGCAGATCACCATGGCCGAGGACATCGGTCTCGGCGGTCGCGCGGGGTACTACGACGGCATCGGCGCGACCCGCGACGTGATCCAGAACCACCTGCTCCAGCTGCTGGCGCTGACCGCGATGGAGGAGCCCGTCTCCTTCGCCCCGGCGGACCTGCGGGCGGAGAAGGTGAAGGTCCTCTCGGCGACCAAGCCGATCCAGCCGTACGGCGAGACGTCCGCGCGCGGCCAGTACACCGGCGGCTGGCAGGGCGGGCAGAAGGTGCCCGGTCTGCTGGAGGAGGGCGGCTTCTCGCCCGAGTCGAAGACGGAGACGTTCGGCGCCATCACCGTCGGCGTCAACACGCGGCGCTGGGCGGGTGTGCCGTTCTACCTGCGCACCGGCAAGCGGCTGGGCAGGCGCGTGACGGAGGTGGCCGTGGTGTTCAAGCGCGCGCCGCACCTGCCGTTCGACGACACCGCGACCGAGGAGCTGGGCCAGAACGCGCTCGTCGTGCGCGTGCAGCCGGACGAGGGCGTCACCATCCGGTTCGGCTCGAAGGTGCCGGGCAACACGATGGAGGTCCGCGACGTCACGATGGACTTCGGCTACGGCCACGCGTTCACCGAGTCGTCGCCCGAGGCGTACGAGCGGCTGCTGCTCGACGTGCTCCTCGGCGAACCGTCGCTGTTCCCGAAGAACGACGAGGTCGAGCTGTCCTGGGAGATCCTGGACCCGATCCTGGAGCACTGGGCGAAGAAGGACGAGCCCGCCCTGGAGCCGTACAAGGCGGGCACGTGGGGCCCACCGTCCGCCGACGAGATGGTCGCCCGCACGGGGCGCAACTGGAGGCGACCGTGATCATCGACCTGCCGTCGACGACCACCTCACGCATCAACAGCAAGCTGGTCCGGCTGCGCGACGAGGGTGGCGCCGTCACCCTCGGGCGCGTCCTGACGCTGGTGATCGTCACCAACGACGGGGAGAAGACCGAGGAGGCCGTGGAAGCGGCCAACGACGCCAGCCGCGAGCACCCGTGCCGGGTGATCGTGGTGGCGCGCGGCGCCCGCAAGGCGTCGCCCCGGTTGGACGCCCAGATCCGCGTGGGTGGTGACGCGGGCGCCAGCGAGGTCATCGTGCTGCGCCTGTACGGCGAGCTGGCGGACGAGGGCGCGAGCTGCGTCGTCCCGCTGCTGCTGCCGGACACCCCCGTGGTGGCGTGGTGGCCCTTCGAGGCCCCCGCGGTGCCCGCGAAGGACCCGATCGGCGTGCTCGCCCAGCGGCGGATCACCGACGCCGCCGCCGAGAAGAACCCGATCAAGGCGTTGGAGCAGCGCAGGAGCGCCTACACGCCGGGCGACACCGACCTCGCGTGGACGCGGCTCACGCTGTGGCGGGCCATGCTCGCCTCGGCGCTGGACCTGCCGCCGTTCGAGCGGGTCGTGGACGCCGAGGTCAGCGGCGAGGCGGACTCCCCGTCCACCGAGCTGCTGGCGGCGTGGCTGGCGTCCGGGCTGAAGATCCCGGTCAAGCGGACCAAGGCCGTGCGCGGCGAGGGCATCTGCCTCGTGACGCTCGACCGGAAGTCCGGTGGTGTGGAGCTGTCGCGTCCGGACGGGCGCGTCGGCACGCTGCTCCAGCCCGGTCAGCCGGAGCGCAGGGTGGCGTTGCAGCGCCGGTCCATCCGCGACTGCCTCGCGGAGGAGCTGCGCCGCCTCGACCCCGACGAGGTGTACGAGCTGGCGCTGAAGTCGCTGGGGAAGGTCGTGCGCGGCCGGGCCCACACGGCGAAGCCCGCCGCGGCGCGCAAGCCCGCGGCCAAGGCGGCCCCGAAGTCCGATTCGGCCAAGGCCGACTCGGCCAAGGCCGACTCGGCGAAGGCCGCGGAGAAGGTCTCGGCCAAGGGGGTGCCAGCGAAGGTGTCGGCGGCGAAGACCTCGGGCGGCAAGGCCGTCGTGGCCAAGTCCAAGGACTCGAAGCCGTCGGCTTCGAAGGCGAGTTCGTGAACGGCCCCCAGGTGGTGGTGCACCGTGACGGCGACCTGCTGGCCGCCGCCACGGCCGCCCGCCTGCTGACCCGGTTGGTGGACGCCCAGGCGGCCCGCGGGTCGGCGTCGCTCGTGCTCACCGGTGGCCGCACCGGCACGGCGGTGCTGGAGCACCTGCGGGCGCTGCCCGCGCTGCACGCCGTGGACTGGAGCCGGGTCGACCTGTACTGGGGCGACGAGCGGTTCCTGCCCTCCGGCCACCCGGACCGCAACGAGACCCAGGCCCGTGCCGCCCTGCTGGACCACATCCCGGTGGACCCGGCGCGGGTGCACGCGGTGGAGGCCTCCGACGGTCGGTTCGGCGACGACCCGGACGCCGCCGCCGAGGCCTACGCCGACGTGCTCGCCGAGGCGGCCCGGCCGGAGGACCACGGGTCGGTGCCCTCGTTCGACGTGTGCCTGCTGGGTGTCGGGGAGGAGGGGCACGTCGCCTCGATCTTCCCGGAGTCCCCGGCGGTGCACGAGGTGGAGCGGTCGGTGGTGGCGGTGCGGAACTGCCCCAAGCCGCCGCCCACGCGCGTGTCGCTGACGCTCCCGGCCGTTCGACGGGCTCGGGAGGTGTGGCTGATGACCACCGGTGAGGCGAAGGCCGCCGCGGTCGCGATGGGGTTGACCGGCGCGGGCGAAGCGCAGTTGCCCGCGGCCGGGGCGACGGGCCAGCGCCGCACCCTGTGGCTGCTCGACACCACGGCGGCGTCGAAGGTGCCCGACCTCTTCACCCCGCCACTGGCGTGAGCGGTGGTTCGGCGCCCCGCTCGGGGCGCCGAACCACCCTGCCGGGGCTCGTCACACCCGGTACTGCCCGCCTCCACCACGCGGGTCCACAAGCACCACCCCGTCGGGCAGCGGGTCACCGCCGGCCACTCCGAGGGTGAACACCGGTGCGGCGGCGGAGGCCCCGGTGCCCCCACCAGAGCGGTTCCGACGGCCGCCGCCACCCCCACCAGCGCCTGCCGCCTGGTCAGCACGGCATCCGACGTCAAGCCCTCCTTGACCACCCGGCTTCCGACCCCAGCGGAGGGGCCGCGCTCGGGGACGGGCCGGAGCACTGCCCCGATGCCCGGTCGCGGGCCGGCTGACGTCCCGGACCCGTTGTCGTGACGTGCGGTTGTGGGTGTGCGGCTCCTGGATCTGCGGTGCTTCGTGGCCTGCGGTGCTGTGGCGCGCCGCCGACCGGCGGGGGGCCGTGCGGGTGTTCGTGGAGTCCCGCGTGCGCTGTTCGCGCGCTTGACGTGTGCGTCCGCACATTTGTGTCATGTTCTGCCGGGTGCGGCGTCCCGTTCCTGTGGTCGACTCGTCTCCATCAGTAACGGGGCACGTCAGGTGCGCCGGGGCGAAGGGGCGGCCATGCCAACCGTGACACCGGCGCAGTACGGTGAGGATCGGCAAGTGGGTGACTCTGGAGGTCGGGTCCTGGTCGGCAACGCTGTGCGGAGACGGCCTGGGGTCGATGTGCCCGCCGTGGCGGCGGCGGCCGTCGAGCAGGTCGTGCGCGGGCGGTGGGGCTGGCTCGCGAAGCGCAGGCAACCGCTGGTGGACATCGCCGCGGTGCTGGTCGGAGCCGCGGACGTGTGGCTCGGGTACAGCTGGAACCGCGACGCGGAGCTGTACTCGCTCGTGCTGTCCGGGGTCGCGGCGGCGGCGCTCGTGTTCCGCGGGCGGTTCCCGTTCCTCACGCTGCTGCTGACCGTGCCGGGGTTCTTCGTCGGGTGGTCCGAGCTGGCCGCGATGATCGCGCTCGCCACCCTCGCCCGGCGCAGGGCGCTCGGCTGGCAGACGCTGGTCGGGGCGGCGCTGGTGTGGGCGGCCCGGTTCTTCTGGTGGCCGCCGGACAAGTTCCTCGCCGCCGAGTGGCAGCAGCACGTGCACAACGCCATCTACGGCTGCCTGGTCGCCGGGCTCCCGCTGGCCATCGCGCTGCTCGCGCACGCGCGGGAGGAGCTGTCGAGCCGCATCGCCGAACTCGCCGTGAGCCGCGAGCGCGAACGTTTGCTGCACGCGCACGCCATCAGGGCCGACGAGCGAGCGCGGCTGGCTCGGGAGATGCACGACGTCGTGTCGCACCAGGTCAGCCTCATCGCGATGCAGGCGGGCGCGTTGCGGGTGGCGGCCGTCGACCAGAACGCGAAGCAGGTCGCGGGCACGATCCGGATGCTCAGCACGAGAACCCTGGACGAGCTGCGGCAGCTGGTCAGCGTGCTGCGCACGACCAACGGCGACGACTCGCCGCAGCCCGGTGTCGAGGAGCTGCCGCAGCTGGTCGCCGGGTGCGGCATGCCCGTGAACCTGACGGTGATCGGGTCGGCCGAGGTGCCCGCGTCCATCTCGGGCGCGGCGTACCGGACGGTGCAGGAGGCGCTGACCAACGTCCGCAAGCACGCCAACGGGTCGCTGGTGACCGTGCGCGTCGACCTGGGTGACGACGAGGTGCGCGTCGAGGTCCGCAACAGCCCGCCGCCCGTCCCGCAGGCGTCACCCGCGCTGCCCAGCGGTGGCCACGGGCTGATGGGGCTGCGGGAACGGGCGGACCTGCTCAGCGGCACCTTCGAGGCGGGTGCCACCGACGACGGCGGTTTCGCCGTGAGGATGACCCTGCCGACCCTGCGGTAGGGGTGAGACGTCCGCGACCAGGCCGCCGTCCTGGTTGTGAGTCGAGCGCTCGGCGGCCGGGCCTGCCCGGCCGCCGAGCCGGTTCGGCCCGCTGGTGACCCGTGATCTCGACGCGGATGTCGCCGGAGTCCGTGAGCAGCGAGACGGTGACCCGTGGACGTCCGGGTTCCCGGCCCACGATCACGACCCAGCGGTCGTTGGCGTAGGACGGCGGCCGGAGACCCGAGTACCGGTGGCGGGCCCTCCCGTCCGGGTCCGCGGTCCTGGTCTCCGCCACGAGGCCGGGCGGGAGGTCGAGCTGCTTCGCGCTGTGCACCGTCAGCGCCGGTCGGGCGGTCGGGTACTGGTCGATGTAGCGGCGAGGTCGGTTCCGCCGCGCACCGCGTGGACCGTGGTCGAACGCTGCCTCAACCGGATCGAGCAGTTCCGCGCCATCGCCACCCGTTACGACAAAACGGCTCCGTCCTACCGGGCGGTGATCGACTTGGCGACTCTCGTCCTCTGGCTTTGAGGACAGGCCCTAGGCCGGTGCGGCCCGTCGGGTGGCGACGGCGACGCACACGGCGGAGATCGCGCCGAGCACGCCGCACACCAGGGTGGGGAGCAGGGCCGGTTCGTTGCGGAGCAGGACGGTCGGGAGCAGCCAGACCGCGACGCCGAGGCCGAAGCCGAGCGGGGCCGCCATGATGGTCGCGCCGGTGCCCGCCTGGCGGCGGCGCAGGGAGCGCAGGATCGACTCCAGGTACGCCAGGGTGAACAGGAGCACCACCGCGCTGCCAACGCCCATGATGCTCAGCAGCGGGTTGGCCGGGGGCGTGAGCAGGTACTCCTGCCTGCTCTCCCCCGTCACCTCGGCGACGACCGCGCCGCCCGCGATCCAGCGGGTCACGCCCGGCAGGACCAGGCCCGCGGTCGGGTCGCCGGTGACGGTGGCGAGGGGCACGCCCGCGACGGTGAGGGTCAGCGTGACCGGCGGTGAGGACGGGAGGTCGAGCACCACCGGTTGGCTGAGGTCGCGGGTCAGCACGGGCAGGTCGCGGCCGGTGACGGTGAACGGCAGCACCAGCATGAGGATCGCGGTCAGCGCTCCCGCCAGCGCGAACCAGCGCGGCGTCCTGCGGGCGGGCGGGCCCGCCGCGAGCACGGTGCTGGCCGGGATGAGGGTCTGGCTGCCGATCTGGGTGACCGGGGGCGCGTCCACCGCCGTGCCGCGCACCCGGTTCAGCGCCAGCGTCTCGCGCGGCTGGGTCGGGTGCGGGGACGGGCGGGTGCTGCCGGTCGCGACGGCGGGCGACAGGTGGACGCGGACGCCGAGGCGGGTCAGCCAGTCGGGCCCGAACACCTGGGCCGCGGCGCCCGCCAGGTCGATCGCGAACGTCTCCGCGTTGCGGTAGCGGGCCTGCGGTTCGCGCGCCAGGCTGCGCATCACGACCTCGGCCAGCGGCGCGGGCACGGACGGGCCGAGCGGGCGGGGTTCCTGGTGGACGTGCCGCTGGATCATGGCGAGCGGACCGCCGCCGCTCTCGTAGGGCAGCGCGCCGGAGAGCAGTTCGTAGAGGACGGTGCCGGTGCCGTAGACGTCGGCGGCGGGCGTCAGCGGGTTGCCCAGTGCCTGTTCGGGCGCGATGTAGGCGGGTGTGCCGAGCACCTGACCGGCGTGCGTCATGAGGGTGGCGCCCTCGCTGACGACCTGCGAGATGCCGAAGTCGGCGACCTTCAGGACACCGGACGACGTGAACAGCAGGTTCTTCGGCTTCACGTCCAGGTGCAGCACGCCCGCGACGTGGGCGGCGTGCAGGCCGGACAGGGTCGCGAGGCCGATGGCGCACGCCTGCCCCGCGGTGACGCCCTCCTCGCTGAACTTCGACCACACGGTGCCGCCGTCGAGCTTCTCCATCACCAGGAGGTGCTCGCCGTTGTTCTGCACGTAGTCGTAGACCGGCACGATGTGCGGGTGGTCGAGCCGCGCGAGCAACCGGGCCTCGTGCTCGAAGCGGGCGCTCATCCCCTGGTCCTCGGCCAACAGGCCGGGGAGCCTCTTGATCGCGACGGGACGGCCGAGCGGCCGGTGCACGGCCGCGTACACCACGCCCATGCCTCCGTGCCCGATCTGCTCACCCAACTGGTACTGCGGCAGCGCGGCGACGACGCTCGGGGCGACGGTCACACCGCACCGCCGGGCGGCAGCGGACGGGTCGTGCGCTCGGTCAACGGGACCGCGTCGTAGGTGGCGGTGAAGGCGTCGGTCTCGCGGTCGGCGTCGTCGACCGGGCGGGGCGCGTCGCCGTCACCGGGGTGCGGGGTCAGGTAGCCGAGCAGCAGCGCGACCGCCGCCGACCCGAGGATGAACGGGATCTCGGCGGCGGGTGAGGGCGCCACCAGTGTCAGCACGGACAGCGAGATGACCGCGACGAGCCCGGTGCCGATGCCCGCGGGCAGGAACCGCATCGCGCGCTGCCACCGGTTCACCGGGAGCCTGCGGCGGGCGAGCGCGAACAGCGCGCCTGCCCAGGAGAAGACCGTCAACAGCAGCACGCCGAGCCCGAACACCGCGTAGACCGACCACATCGAACCGACGACGTCGCCGGTCGTCTCCACCGAGCCCAGCACGGCCCGGTTCTCGTCGAGCACCTCGATCTCCGTCGGCAGCAGGCCGGTCGCCTGGCCGCCGAGGTCCGCGAGGTCGAGCTGGAAGGCGCGGGTGACGCTCTCCTTCGCGGGGACGTCGAACGGAACCGTGGTGTCGTAGGCGAAGAACGTCAGCGCCAGCGCCGTGCCGGACAACCGCACGGTCTTCACCTTGCGATCCGCGTCAGTTCCGTTGTGGACGGTCACCTCGACGCGGATGGACCGGGTCGGGTCGAGCACCAGCTGTTCGGAGCCGCCAACCGGTTGCCGGTCGACGGTCGCGTTGACCGTGACCTCGCCGGGCGCCGCGGACGCCACCGGAACCGATCCCAGGAAAATCCCGCACAGCAGGAGTAAACCCGCACCGCCGGTCAAACGTCTCACGATGCACCTCTAGTTCAGCACGGCGTTCTGCGGGCGGATGCTACATTCCGGCGCCGCTGACGGCGACACATTCGGGAGATGGCCATGCGGGCGACCAGAACACTAGGTGTACTCGGTCTGGCGGTGCTCTCCGTTACCGTGCTCGCCGTCACACCCGCCGTGGCCCAGCAACCACCGACGGTGTCGATCAAGCCGAACCAGGGCGCCCCCGGCAGCGGGTTCACCGTGGGGTGGGCGGGCTTCGACCCGTCGTGCAAGGACCGGGTCGTCACCATCCTGTGGGACGGACAGCAGCCCGTCGGCTCCGCCACGATGCCCATCCGCGTTGGCACGGGGTCGGCAGGCGCGACCGTACCCACCGGTGCGACCGCGGGCAGCCACCGCGTCACCGCGCGAGGTGCGTGCAACGCCGCCTCCGGCAACTTCACGGTGATCATCCCGCCACCGGTCGTGACGACGACCACCCCGCCTCCTCCGGTGGTCACCACGACGACCCCGCCGCCCCCTCCGGTCGTCACGACCACGACCCGCCCCGTCGTGACGACCACGACCACCGCCGTCACCACGACGACGACCACGACCACCGGCTCCAGCTCGTCGTCCTCGTCCGCACCGAGCAGCAGCGGCTCGACGACCCTCGCGATCGACTCCGACGGCGAGCTGACGCTCGACAAGGACAACATCCAGCCCGGCGACCAGCTCAACGCCTCCGGCACGGGGTGTGCGCCGGGGTCCGAGGTGAAGCTCAGCTCGAAGGACGAGAACGTCGGCACGGCGAAGGCCGACAGCGCGGGCAGGTTCAGCTCCCCCGTCGAGTTCGGCACGATCGAGCCCGGCCGCCACGTCATCCGGGCGCAGTGCGACATCCTGCTCGTCGGCAACGTCGACGTGTCGCTGACGAGCGGCACCAGCGGGACGTCGTCGACGCTCGTGGTGCTGGTGTTCTTCATCCTGATCGGGGCGACGATGCTGCGCCGCCAGTTCAGCGCCCTGCGCGTGCCCACCAAGAACTGATCGGAGCGGTTCCGCACCGAAATTCGGTGTGGAATCGAATTCCGGGCCGCTCGTGCGAATGCACGCGCATTCGGCCTAGTACACGACGAAGGCCCGCACCTCGAAAGGTGCGGGCCTTCGCGCTGTCGTCCGATTTACGGCACTTCGCGCTGCTTGCGCAGCTTGGTGAGCGCTTCCTGGAGGATCGCTTCGCCGTCGGCGTCGGAACGCCGTTCCTTCACGTACGCCAGATGAGTCTTGTACGGCTCGTTCCGCGGAGGAGCAGGCGGGGCCTGCTCGTCCCGCCCGGCCGGGAGCCCGCACCGCGGGCAGTCCCAGACCTCGGGGATGTCAGCCTCCATAGCGAACGACGGCCGTGACTCGTGCCCGTTCGCACACCAGTACGAGACCCGATTCCGGGGCGCGGATTCCCCGCGCTCCGATTCACCCATCGGACCTGCGCCGACGCGGGTACCGCGAATCGCGTTACCACCAGCCATCGACCCTTACACCCCCACCACGTGGTTGTCCTGCGCCTGATAGACCCGTGCTCAGCCGACCTTGATGAGCAGCCCGATCCCGACGATGGCGATGACCCACACCGCGCCGACGAACAGCGTCAGGCGGTCGAGGTTCTTCTCCACGACGCTGGAGCCGGACAGGCTCGACTGCATGCCGCCACCGAACAGCGAGGACAGACCGCCGCCACGGCCGCGGTGAAGCAGCACCAGCAGGATCAGCAGCAGGCTGGAGACGATCAAAAGGATCTGAAGGAACAGGATCATTTCTTCCTCGCTGTCAGGCAGTTGACGCCACAGAGTACCGGTTCAACTGCCGAACGTGGACCCACCCTGTGGAAAAAGGGAATGTTGGGGATCAGGGTAGTGGGCCGCCCGCGGCGAGCGCGCACAGCTTGGTGAACTCGTCCGCCTGGAGGCTCGCGCCGCCCACGAGGGCGCCGTCGATGTCCTTCTGCGCGATGAGCTCGCCGATGTTGCCGGACTTCACCGAACCGCCGTAGAGCACCCGCACGACGGCCGCGACCTCCTCGCCGTACTTCTCGGCGAGCTGGACGCGGATCGCCGCGCAGACCTCCTGCGCGTCGGTGGAGCTGGCGACGCGGCCGGTGCCGATGGCCCACACGGGCTCGTAGGCGACGACGACCTTGGCGACCTGCTCACCCGTGAGGTCCTTGAGGCCCTCGACGAGCTGGGTGTTGCAGTGCGCCACGTGGTTGCCCGCCTCGCGCACGTCGAGCTGCTCGCCCACGCACAGGATGGGGGTGATCCCGTGCTTGAGCGCGGCCTTCACCTTGCGGTTGACCAGCTCGTCGGACTCGTTGTGGTACTCGCGGCGCTCGGAGTGGCCCACGGTGACGTAGGTGCAGCCGAGCTTGGCGAGCATCGCGCCCGAGACCTCACCGGTGTAGGCACCGGAGTCGAACGCGGAGATGTCCTGCGCGCCGTACTTGAGGAGCAGCTTGTCGCCGTCCGTCAGCGTCTGCACGCTGCGGATGTCGGTGAACGGCGGGAGCACCGCCACCTCGACCTTGGCGTAGTACTTCTCCGGGAGCGAGAACGCGATCTTCTGCGTCAGGGAGATGGCCTCGAGGTGGTTGAGGTTCATCTTCCAGTTGCCCGCGATGAGCGGCAGACGGGAGGCCATCACTGCTCCAAAACGGAAACGCCGGGGAGTTCCTTGCCCTCAAGGAACTCCAGGGAGGCCCCACCACCGGTGGAGATGTGCGAGAAGCCGTCCTCGGGCAGGCCGAGCGCGCGCACGGCCGCGGCCGAGTCGCCACCGCCGACCACGGTGAACGCGTCGCTCGCGACGAGCGCCTCGGCGACGGCACGGGTGCCACCGGCGAAGGACTCGAACTCGAACACGCCCATCGGGCCGTTCCAGAACACGGTGGCCGCGTCGGCCAGCTTGGACGCGAACAGCTCGCGGGTCTTCGGGCCGATGTCCAGGCCCTCGCGGTCGGCCGGGATCTCGGTCGCGGGGACGACCTCGAACTCGGCGTCGGGCGCGAACTTCGTCGCGGCCAGCACGTCGACCGGCAGCACGAGTTCGACGCCGCGCTCCTCCGCCTCGGCGAGGAAGCCGCGGACCTGGTCGAGCTGGTCGGCCTGGAGCAGCGAGTTGCCGACCTCGTGGCCCTGGGCCTTGAGGAAGGTGTACGCCATGCCGCCGCCGACGAGCAGCCGGTCGACCTTGGACAGCAGGTTCTTGATTACGCCGAGCTTGTCGGAGACCTTCGCGCCGCCGAGCACCACGACGTACGGGCGCTTCAGGTCCTCGGTGAGCTTGTGCAGCACCTGGACCTCGGACAGCACGAGGCCGCCCGCGTAGTGCGGCAGCTTCTTCGCCACGTCGTAGACCGACGCCTGCTTGCGGTGCACGACGCCGAAGCCGTCGGAGACGAACGCGTCGGCCTTCGCGGCCAGCTCGTCGGCGAGGGCCTCGCGCTCCGCGTCGACCTTGCTGGTCTCGCGGGCGTCGAAGCGGATGTTCTCCAGCAGCACCACGGTGCCCTCGGCACCGGCCTCGGTGCCGATCTCCACCGGCGCCCCGAGCAGCTCACCCAGCCGCGCCACGACCGGCGCGAGGGAGAACTTCGGGTCCGGCTCGCCCTTCGGGCGGCCGAGGTGGGCGGCCACGAGCACGCGCGCACCGGCCTCGGTGAGCGCCTTCAGCGTCGGCACCGACGCGCGCACGCGGCCGTCGTCGGTGATCTTGTCGCCGTCGAGCGGCACGTTCAGGTCGGCGCGCACCAGCACGCGCCGACCCGACACACCCTCGGCGAGCAGGTCGCTAAGAGTCTTCACGTGTTCCTCAGAGCTTGGAGGCGACGAGGTTGACGAGGTCCACGAGGCGGTTGGAGTAGCCCCACTCGTTGTCGTACCAGCCGACGACCTTGACCTGGTCGCCGATGACCTTGGTCAGCGGCGCGTCGAAGATGCATGACGCCGGGTCCGTCACGATGTCCGTGGACACGATCGGGTCCGTGTTGTAGCGCAGGTAGCCCTTGAGCGGGCCTTCCGCGGCGGCCTTGTAGGCGGCGTTGACCTCTTCCACCGTGGTCTCGCGGCCCAGGGTGACGGTCAGGTCGGTGGCGGAGCCGGTGGGGATCGGCACGCGCAGCGCGTAGCCGTCCAGCTTGCCCTTCAGCTCCGGCAGGACCAGGCCGATGGCCTTCGCGGCGCCGGTGGAGGTCGGCACGATGTTCAGCGCGGCGGCGCGGGCGCGGCGGAGGTCGCTGTGCGGCGCGTCCTGGAGGTTCTGGTCCTGCGTGTACGCGTGGATCGTGGTCATGAGGCCACGCTCGATGGTGAAGCTGTCGTGCAGGACCTTCGCCAGCGGCGCGAGGCAGTTGGTCGTGCACGAGGCGTTCGAGATGACGGTCTGAGAGCCGTCGTAGAGGTCCTCGTTCGCGCCGAGGACGATCGTGAGGTCCTCGTTCTTCGCGGGCGCGGAGATGATGACCTTCTTCGCGCCGCCCTCGTCGACGTGCTTGCGCGCGACGGTCGCGTCGGTGAAGAAACCCGTCGACTCGACGACGACGTCGACGCCCAGGTCCTTCCAGGGCAGCTTGCCGGGGTCGCGCTCGGCCAGCGCCTTGATGGTCTTGCCGTCGACCGAGATGCCCTCGTCGTTCACGGTCACCTCGTTGGGCAGCCGACCGAGGACGCTGTCGTACTTGAGCAGGTGAGCCATGGTCTTGACGTCACCGAGGTCGTTGAACGCGACGATCTCGATGTCGTGCCCACTGGCCTGAACGGCGCGCCAGAAGTTGCGACCGATGCGGCCGAAACCATTGACACCTACGCGAACCGTCACGGTACGTCTCCTCGATGCTCGACTGGCGGGTGGGCCAGGGCGTACGGATGGGCTTTCAGTCAGCCACGGCCAGACTATCCCCATCACTGCGGCCCTGGTCACGTGGACCTACAGGATCTCTTGATCGAGCAAGAAAATCCAGGTTGCGGGGGTGTTAATCCCGAGGAGTGAGCTTGTCCAGTGTCCGGGGGTGAGCGTGGAGGGGCAACCGCCAGGAAGGGGAAATCCACATCACAGAAAGTAGATTCCGCATGGTGGAGTTGCCGATGGTCGCCGCTTCCAGTTCGACCGCTGGCCGTCCGCCGCTTCCAGCGTGGGTGGCCGATGCGACTCGGGGCCCCTCTTGTGGCGCTGGGCAGGCCACAAGGGCGGGGTTGAACGCCCTGAGCCCGACCAGTGCCAGCGCCGAAAACCCCGAGCGGAGCCGGCCACGGTCCAGGGCCCCGTCCTGCTCAGGTGGTGGGTCGGGTCTCAAGCGAGCCGACCCACCTGTGCTGAGCCGCTGCTACACCTCTGCTTCGAGCATGTCGGCGGTGACCGCTGACTCGGTGTCGTCCATGCCGAGGTCCTTCGCGCGCTTGTCGGCCATGGCCAGCAGGCGCCTTATGCGGCCGGCGACGGCGTCCTTCGTCATCTGGGGTTCGGACAGCTGCCCCAGTTCTTCCAACGAGGCCTGTCGGTGCGCCAACCTCAACGCGCCGGCGGCTGCCAGGTGGTCCGGGGCCTCCGCGCCCAGGATCTCCAACGCCCTCTGCACCCGAGCGGCGGCGGCGACGGCGGCCCTGGCCGAGCGCCGCAGGTTCGCGTCGTCGAAGTTGGCCAGGCGGTTGGCCGTCGCCCGCACCTCGCGCCGCATCCGGCGTTCTTCCCAGGCCAGCACGCTGTCGTGCGCGCCGAGGCGGGTCAGCATCGCCCCGATGGCGTCGCCGTCGCGGATGACGACCCGTTCAGCACCCCGCACCTCGCGGGACTTCGACGCGATACCCATGCGACGAGCGGCGCCGACCAGCGCCAACGCCGCCTCAGGTCCGGGGCAGGTGATCTCCAGCGAGGACGACCGCCCCGGCTCCGTCAACGACCCGTGCGCCAGGAAGGCTCCCCGCCACGCGGCCTCGGCGTCGCAGACGCCGCCGGACACCACGGGTGCCGGTAGGCCCCGGACCGGGCGGCCTCGGGGATCCAGCAACCCGGTCTGCCGGGCCAGCCCCTCCCCGTCCTTCACGACCCGCACCACGTACCGGGTCCCCTTGCGCAACCCGCTGGAGGTGATCGTGAAGACCTCCGACTGGTGCCCGTACAGCTCGTGGATCTCCCGACGCAACCGACGCGCCGTGGACCCGAGGTCAACCTCTGCTTCCACGACCACTCGGCCAGCCACGATGTGCAGGCCTCCGGCGAACCGCAGCAGCGAGGACACCTCGGCACGGCGGCAGCAGGTCTTCGAGACGGCGAGCCTGCTCAGCTCGTCCTTGACCGCCGAGGTCATCGCCATGATTCCTCGCCTCCCCTGTGCTGACTACTCCTGTGGAGCGTTCTACTGGACGTCTGACCGGCGCTTTCACCGGGGCCACCCAACGCGCGGTGGAGACTGGCGGCCAACGCGGCGGGGTCGTGGCGCTCCGGTTCCCCCCGTTCCGCGACGCGCGAGAGGTGCGCCGCAGCGCCCAGAGCAGCGGCGGCGCGGCGAAGGCGGTCCGGGACGGGCACGGAGTCGACGTCCGCGATGACGGCGTCGACCTTCAAATCCGGCGCGTGCTGCCACAGGACGTCGAGGTGCAGCTCCGGCGAGAAGCCTTCGGTTTCGCCCGGTTGGGGGACGAGGTTCAGCACCACGACCCGCTTCGCCGCGGTCGCTTCGAGCGCTTCGCGCAGTTCCGGCACGAGCAGGTGCGGCAGCACGCTGGTGAACCACGAGCCCGGCCCGAGCAGCACGACGTCCGCGCCGAGCACCGCCTCGACGGCCTGCGGGCACCCTCGCGCCCGCTCACCGCCGGGCCCGCGCAGCCGGATCCGCTCGACCCGGCCGGGGGTCGTGGCGACGGCGACCTGCCCGCGGATGCGGCGCACCTGCGCCGCGTCCTCGTCCAGGCCGACCACGTCCGCCTCGATCTGGAGCGGCTGCACGCTCATCGGCAGCACCCGCCCTCGAACGCCGAGCAGCTTGCACGCCTCGTCCAGCACGGCGACCGGGTCGCCGAGCTGCTCCAGCAGCCCGGCGAGCACCAGGTTCCCGACAGCGTGGCCCGCCAGCGCGCCGGTCCCGCCGAAGCGGTGGCCGAAGAGGCTGGTCCAGAGCTTGCTGGACTCGTCGGTGCCCGCCAGGGCGGCCATGGCCTTGCGCAGGTCTCCGGGCGGCAACAGGCCCAGCTCGCGGCGCAGCCGACCGGACGACCCGCCGTCGTCGGCGACGGTGACCACGGCGGTCACGTCGTCGGTGAGCAGGCGGAGCGCGGTCAGCGTCGCGTGGAGGCCGTGACCTCCACCCAACGCCACCGCCTTCAACGAACGGGTCACTCGCGACCCAGATCCCGGTGGACGACCTTCACGGCCATGCCGTCCTCGGTGGCCAGGCGCGACGCCAGCTCCTCCGAGATCGCGACGCTGCGGTGCTTGCCGCCCGTGCAGCCGACCGCGAGGGTCAGGTACCGCTTGCCCTCACGCCGGTAGCCCGCGCCGATGAGCCGCAGCAGCTCGTGGTAGCGGTCGAGGAACTCCTCGGCCCCCTCCTGGCTGAGCACGTAGTTGCGCACCTCGCCGTCCAGGCCGGTCTGCTCGCGCAGCTCCGGGATCCAGAACGGGTTCGGCAGGAACCGGACGTCCATGACCAGGTCGGAGTCCATCGGCAGGCCGTACTTGTAGCCGAACGACAGCACCGTCACGCGGGTGCGGGTCGCCGACTCGGTGCCGAACGTGTCCTCGATCTTGGCGCGCAGCTGGTGGATGGACAGCGCCGAGGTGTCGAGCACCAGGTCCGCTTCCTCGCGCAGCGGGGTCAGCAGGATCCGCTCGGACTCGATGCCGTCCGCGAGCCGCCCGTCCCCCTGCATCGGGTGGCCGCGCCGGACCGCCTCGAACCGGCGGATCAGCACGTCGTCGGTCGCCTCCAGGAACAGCACCTTCGGCTTGTAGCCCCTGGCGTCGAGGTCCTTGATGATGGCGGCCAGGTCCTCGGTGAACGCGCGGCTGCGCACGTCCATGACGACCGCGACCCTGGTGATCGCGCCGCGCGCCTGCGCGCCCAGCTCGACCATGGTCGCGATCAGCTCGGGCGGCAGGTTGTCGACCACGAACCAGCCGAGGTCCTCCAAGCACTTCGCGGCGGTGCTGCGGCCCGCTCCCGACAGGCCGGTCACCACCGCGACTTCGATGCCGGACTTCTCGCCGGCCGGTGCGCTCACGATTTCTCCCCTTCGGTACTCGCCGCGCCGCTCCCCGTCGTCAGGGACGCGTGCACGGCTTCCGCGGTGCGCCTGCCCACGCCGGGCACACCGCTGATCTCGTCGACGCTCGCCTCGCGAAGCTTCTTCAGCGAGCCGAAGTGCTTGAGGAGAGCGGCCTTGCGGGTCTGCCCGAGACCGGGCACCTCGTCCAGCTCGGACGTGGTCATCCGCTTGGACCGCTTCTGCCGGTGGTACGCGATGGCGAACCGGTGCGCCTCGTCGCGCACGCGTTGCAGCAGGTAGAGGGCTTCGCTGGCGCGGGGCAGGATCACCGGGTCGGGTTCGCCCGGCACCCACACCTCCTCCAGGCGCTTGGCCAGGCCGACCACGGCCACGTCGGTGATGCCCAGCTCGGCCAGCACGTCCGCGGCGGCCTGCGCCTGCGGGCCCGCGCCGTCGACCACCAGCAGGTTCGGCGCGTAGGAGAACCGGCGGGGCTTGCCCGTCTCGGGGTCGATGCCGGGCACCTGGCCGGGCACGTCGTTGGCCGTCTCCCTCAGGTACGCCTGGAACCGGCGCCGCACGACCTCCGCGATCGAGGCCACGTCGCCCTCGTCCGCGGCCTCCCGGATCGCGAAGCGCCGGTACTCCGACTTGCGCGCCAGCCCGTCCTCGAACACCACGAGCGAGGCGACGACGTCCGTGCCCTGGACGTGGCTGATGTCCGTGCACTCGATGCGCAGCGGTGCCGTGTCGAGGCCCAGCAGCTCCTGGAGCTCCTGCAACGCCGCCGACCGGGCCGTCAGGTCGCCCGCGCGCTTGAGCTTGTGCAGCTGGAACTGCTCCTGGGCGTTGCGCGCGACCGTCTCCATCAGCGCCCGCTTGTCGCCCCGCTGCGGGACCCTGATCTGCACCCTGCTGCCGCGCTGGTCGCTGAGCCAGCGCTCCAGCACCTCGGCGTCCGCGGGCAGCTCGGGGACGAGCACCTCGCGCGGGACGGCCATGGCGACCACGCCGCTGGACTCGGCGCCCTCGACCTGCTCGCCGTAGAACTGGGTGACGAACTGGTCGACCAGCCCGGCGACGTCGACCTCCTCGACCTTGTCGACGACCCACCCGCGCTGGCCGCGCACCCGGCCGCCGCGCACGTGGAAGACCTGGACCGACGCCTCCAGCTCGTCCTGGGCGAACGCCACCACGTCGGCGTCCGTGCCGTCGCCGAGCACCACGGCCTGCTTCTCCAGCGCCCGGCGCAGCGCGCCGAGGTCGTCGCGCAGGCGGGCGGCGCGCTCGAACTCCAGCTCCTCGGAGGCGGCCAGCATCTCCTTCTCGACGCGGCGCACCATCGCGTCGGTCTTGCCCGCGAGGAAGTCGCAGAAGTCGTCCACGATGTCGCGGTGCTCGGCTGCGCTGACCCGGCCGACGCACGGGGCGGAGCACTTGTCGATGTAGCCGAGCAGGCAGGGGCGGCCCATCTGGTTGTGCCGCTTGAACACGCCCGCCGAGCAGGTGCGCGCGGGGAACACCCGCAGCAGCAGGTCGAGCGTCTCGCGGATCGCCCACGCGTGCGCGTACGGGCCGAAGTAGCGGACGCCCTTGCGGCGGGGGCCGCGGTAGACGTAGAGCCGGGGGAACTGCTCGTGCAGCGTGACCGCGAGGACCGGGTAGGACTTGTCGTCCCGGTACCGGACGTTGAACCTCGGGTCGAACTCCTTGATCCAGTTGTACTCCAGCTGGAGCGCCTCGACCTCGGTGCTGACGATCGTCCACTCGACACTGGCGGCCGTCGTCACCATCTGGCGCGTGCGGTCGTGCAGGCCCGCGAGGTCCGCGAAGTACGAGTTCAGCCGGGAGCGGAGGCTTTTCGCCTTGCCCACGTACACCACACGACCGCCGGCGTCGCGGAACTTGTAGACGCCGGGGGCTTCCGGGATGGTGCCGGGCGAGGGTCGGTAGGTCGACGGGTCGGCCACGGGACAAGCCTACGTGCGGCCACCGACAGTTCTGCGCGTGGCCGACCCATCGGCGCCCTCAGGCCATGACCACCTGGTCGCCGTCGACCTTCACCGGCACCTCGGTGAGCCCCTTCGTCGAGGGCCCCTTCTTCAGGGAGCCGTCGGTGGCGGCGAACTGGCTGCCGTGGTTCGGGCAGGTGATGATCCCGCCCTTGGGCGGGCTGACCGTCGTCCCCGCGTGCGGGCAGGCCGCGCCGAACGCCTTGACGACGTCACCGGTCCGGGTGAGGACCAGCGGCTTGCCGCCGGACTCGACGATCAGGCCGCCGCCGTCGGGCACGTCCGCCAGCGCGGCCAGGCCGGCCGCGCCCGCGCTGCCGGTGCTGCCGCCGGTGGTGTTGCCGGTCCCGGTGCTGCCGCCGGTGTTGCCGGTGCCCGTGCTCGGGTTGGTCGTCGTCGTGCTGCACGCGGCCAGACCGCCGGGCACGACCATCGCGACCGCGAGCCCGCACAGCATCGAGCGGCGGGACGTCAACGGGCCTGCGTTCTCGGCTAGGGAAGTCAACCGATCCTCCGCGTAGTGGTGGGGTGGTGGTTCGGGCTACACCGGACAATTACGCGTTCGGCGGATCAAGGGTTCACCAGTTCGCCACATTCAGCGAGTCTTCAGGCCAGGACCACACCCTCCGGGGTGATCCTCACCGCCACCTCGGTCAGGCCCCTGGGCGCTGGACCAGTCAGGACGGCGCCGGTGGCGGGGTCGAAGCCGCTCCGGTGGGTGGGGCAGGTGATCTCGCCCGCGGTGGGCGGGGCGACCGTGGTGCCCTGGTGCGGGCAGGCCGGGTTGAAGGCCTTCACCGTGCCCGCCCCGGGCTGGGTGAGGAGCAGCTGGCCGTTGCCGGGGGTGTCCACGAGGACACCGCCGCCCACCGGGACGTCGGCGAGGGCGGCGAGGCGGTCGCCCGGTTTCGCGGTGCCGGGGCCGGGGGTCTTGCCGGGGGTGGAGGCGCAGGCCGCGAGCGGGAGGGCGGCCAGTCCGCACAGGAGGGTTCGGCGGTTCACCCCGGCCAGTGTGCCCCCGCGGTTGGGTCGCGGGTGCCGGACGGGGGTGGTCACGCCTGCCCTCGGCGGGTCCGGCACGTGATCGCGGCTGGTCAGAGGCAGTGCCCCGGTGGCCGGACGGGTCGTCACGCCTGACGGCGGTGGGTCCGGCGCGTGATCGCGGCCCGCCGGACGCGGTGTCGCGGCGGCCGGACGGGGCGGTCACGTCCGATGGCAGCGACTCCGCAGGCCACGCCGGCAGCCGGACAGATCGTCACGAACAGGCCCGACCCGTCATCGCGGCTCGTCAAGCGCGGTATCCCGACGACCGGACGGAGCGATCACGTCCCATGGCAGCGACTCCAGCGGCCGGACGGGTCGTCACGCCTGACGGCGGTGGGTCCGGAGCCGGGTCGTCGGAGTCGGGCGTGGCCCCTCCTGGGTGTGAGCCGAGCACCTGGTCGCGGGGTTGCCGTGGCCAGGTGCTTCGCGTTGCGGCCCACTTCCACCGCGACTGTTCGCCGCGGTGGCCTGTGGCCCCGTCTCCCCTGCTCGATCCCCGAGAACAGGCGGAGACGTCCACCCACCGGACTTCTGGTGGGTGTTCCGACGTGGGCGCGTGGGCGCCCACCGGAAATCAGCGGTCGTTCGCCGCGCTCCGCGCCAGCGCCAGCACCGCCGTGAACGGCGGGAACCAGTGCCTGCTGTGCGACGGCGGGTTGGCCCAGCGGAGCGAGCCGTAGCGGGTCATGGTCGGCGGGAGCGCGATGCGCTGCGGGGACCTGACGAACTGCACCTCCGGCGGGGCCTTGAGGTGGGTCGGCAGCAGGGCGACCAGTTCGGCCAGGAAGATCCAGTGCTCGCGCGGGCCGGGGATGACGGTGACCGGGCCCGCGAGCATGCGCGCCTTGAGGTCGGCCAGCACGCGGGAGCCGATCCTGGCGGGCATGGCGAGCGCGGTCGTGGAGGGGCCGAGGGGCAGGAACACCCCCTGCTCGGTGACGGACACCCGCCACCCGAGGAGCCGGTACCCGGCGATGGCCTCGCCCAATAACTGCTCGTGGGCGCGGCTGTGCGGGACTCCCGGTCGCTTGGCGGTCTCGGAGGTGGTTGCGGCGGTGATGCTCATGGGTGGTCGTCCTCCCTGGTCGGGTGGTCGCACTCAGGCACGTGCTGATCTCCTCCGGCACGGGGATCAGGCCCGTTGACGGTGATGGGAGCAGGGTGCTGGTCCCGCGACGCGGACACCACACGCCCGGCGGGTGCGGCTCATGCACCGGATGCATCGCCGGCATCCACCACTCGGCGTCACCGGGGCTCTTTCCCGACGTCGACCGCGCTTTATGCACGAAATGCATGGACTCCCGATCACCGCGGCATACACTTGTGTGCACGCTCAGTGACGGGAGCGAAGGCCATGGCACAGAACAGCCCAAGGGCATCCAGTTCCAGGCGCGCATGCCCGTGCGGGGCGTTGATCGCCGCCGACAACACGGACCGGCTCTGCCACGGGTGCAGGCGCAGCGCGCGAGCCGACGTCTTCGGGCCTCCCGAGCAGCCTGCCGAGTTCTGGGACCACCTGACGATCGCGGGGGCACTGGCCGAACGCGACATGGGCGCGGTCCTCGCCGCGTACCGCCGCCACCCGCAGCACGTCAGCCGGGTGACCCAGGACCGCATGGCCTCCTGGCTGGGCATCAGCCAAGCACAACTGTCCCGGTACGAGAGCGGTGAGAACCCGATCGACCGGATGGACCGCCTGCGCCACTTCGCGCAGACGCTGGGCATTCCCGGCGACCGGTTGTGGTTCGACCGGTCCGGCATCCAGAGCCAGGCGGGCCCGGAAACGGCTGCCCCGCCCGATGTGCTCGGCGCGGCGTGGGACGCGTCGAGCATTGCCCGATCGGTCGAGGAGACGGCGAGGAACGACTTGGCGATCAGCAGACGAGCGGCGCTCGCGGGAGCGGCCGCTGTGGCAGTGGGTCCCGCACTGGTCGAACCGCTTCAGCGGTGGCTACATCCGTTGCAGACCATGTCCAGGTGGTCGTCGAGTTCGGCGATCAGCGAGGAGGAGTTGGCGGCGCTCCAGCGCGTCGCGGACGGACTGCGCGGTTGGGGCGGGCGGGGCGGGTTCGGGTTGGCCCGCAAGGCGGTGCTCGGTCAGCTCGACGAGCTGGCCGAGAGGCTGTCGCGCGCACCGGCGGGCCCGACGACGGAACGGGCCTTCTTCATCGGTGCGGAGCTGTCGAAGGTGGCGGCGAGCATGTCGTGGGACGCGGGGCTGCACGACGCCGCGCAGCGCTACTACGTGCTCGGTGTCCGCATGGCGAAAGCGGGCCGCAACGACCCGTTCGCCGCGCTCTGCCTGGCCGCGATGGCCAGGCAGATGTTCGACCTCGGGCGTCCCGAGGACGGGCTGGAGCTGGTGCAGCTCGCCCAGTACGGCACGAGGCGGACGGCGACGCCGACCCTCCAGGCGCTGTTGCTGACGAGGGAGGCGTGGGCGTACGCGCAGATGGGTCAGGTGCGGGAGTTCGACCGGGTGGTCGGGCTCGCGCAGGACAGCTTCTCGCAGCGCGAGGCCGACACGGAGCCGTGGTGGTTGCACAGCTTCGACGAGGCCGAGCTGGAGGGCGTGATCGGCGCGCGGACGAGGGACCTGGCGGGGCACGATCCCCGGCAGGCTCCGTCGGCCGAGCTGCACATCCGGCGGGCGCTCGACCTGCGCGACCCGTCACGGGTGCGCAACCGGGCGTTCGACGTGATCGGGTTGGCCCGCACGAAGATGGTCGCGGGTGAACCGGAGGAGGCGTGCGACCTGATCGGCGACGTGCTGCCGACCGTGGAACGGCTCTCGTCTGGCCGGGTGCTGCGGAAGTTGCAGGACTTCTCGAAGGAGGCGGAGAGGCACCGGAACCTGCCCGGTGTCCAGGACACGCGCGACGCCATCCGCGCCATGCGGACGGCCTGAATGCGGGTCGGCATCACCGGGCACACGAATCTGGTGCCGGAGTGCGTGGACGCCGTGCACGCGGCGATCCGCGCGGTGCTCGTCGAGGAGGCGGGCGGGTCATCCCTGATCGGGGTGACCTGCCTGGCCCCCGGCGCGGACCAGTTGTTCGCGCGCGTGGTCCTGGAGCTGGGCGGCAAGGTCGAGGTCGTGCTGCCCGCGATGGACTACCGCGCCAAGCTCAAGCCGGAACGGGTGGCCGCCTACGACGAGCTGATCGCGAGGGCGGACATCGTCAGCGTCCTGCCGTTCATGCTGTCCGGGCGGCAGGCGTACGTGGCGGCGAACGAGCGGATGCTCGCCAGCGTGGAGCTGCTCGTGGCGGTGTGGGACGGGCAGCCCGCGGGCGGCAGGGGTGGCACCGGCGACGTGGTCGAGCACGCCCGCGCGTCCGGCGTGCCGGTGGTCGTGGTGTGGCCGGAGGGCGCCGCCCGCGGCTAGCGCACGCGCAGACCGGTGGACGCCGTCGCCGCCACGGCGTCGGCCGGGTCGGCGGCGCGGACGTCGCCGACCCGGCCGGTTCCACTCGACCGGCGAGTCGACCACGCCGAACAGCGGGCGGGCGGCGGTGGCGGGGTCGACGTCGGCCCGCGGATCGTCGTCGACGGCCTGGGCGACCAGGCCCGCGACCGCGCCGTCGAACCAGCGGCGGCGGGCGGGGGCGGCGTCGGTGTCGCCGCGCACGCGCGGCGGCAGCGTGACGAACGGCAGCCGGTCGACCAGCAGCAGGACGCTGCCGCGCACCAGGTGCTCCAGCCGTTCCAGCGCGCGGCCGTCGTGCCGCTCGACCTCGGCGGCCAGCGCGAACAGGCCGTCGAGCGCCCGGCCGACCGCGACCCGCAGCAGCGACTCCAGGTCGTGACCCGGCCTGCCGCGGCGGGCCGCCCCGGTCACGGGCGCTGGTCGATCACGCGCCGCATCTTGCCCACCGAGCGCTCCAGCGTGTCCGGGTCGACGACGTCCACCTCGACGCTGACCCCGACGCCGTCCTTGACCCCGGCACGGATCTCGTCGGCGGCGGACCGGCGCCGGTCGGCCGTGGTGTCCGGGCGGGCCTCGACCAGCACGGTGAGGCGGTCGAGCCGCTCCCGGCGGGTGAGCAGGATCTGGAAGTGCGGCGCGACCCCGTCGACCCGGAGGACGATCTCCTCGATCTGGGTGGGGAACACGTTCACCCCGCGCAGGATGATCATGTCGTCGGTGCGGCCGGTCACCTTCTCCATCCGCCGGAACGCGGGCCGCGCGGTGCCGGGCAGCAGCTTCGTGAGGTCGCGGGTGCGGTACCGGATGATCGGCAGCGCCTCCTTGGTGAGCGAGGTGAACAGCAGCTCCCCGTCCTCGCCGTCGGGGCGGGACTCCCCCGTCTCCGGGTCGATCACCTCGGGCAGGAAGTGGTCCTCCCACACGTGCAGCCCGTCCTTGGTCTCCGCGCACTCCTGGGCGACGCCCGGCCCCATGACCTCGGACAGGCCGTAGACGTCGACCGCGTCGAGGTCCGCGCGCTCCTCGATCTCCAGGCGCATCTGCTCGGTCCACGGCTCGGCGCCGAAGATGCCGGTCTTGAGCGAACTGGTGCGCGGGTCGACGCCCTGGCGCTCGAACTCGTCCAGCAGCGTCAGCATGTAGGAGGGGGTCACCATGATGACCTCCGGCTGGAAGTCGGTGATGATCTGCACCTGGCGGGCCGTCATGCCGCCCGACGCCGGGATGACGGTCGCGCCCAGCTTCTCCGCGCCGTAGTGCGCGCCGAGCCCGCCGGTGAACAGCCCGTACCCGTAGGCGACGTGGACCTTGTGCCCCGCCCGTCCGCCCGCGGCGAAGATGGACCGCGCCATGACCGTGGCCCACGTGTCGACGTCGCGCTCGGTGTAGCCGACGACGGTGGGTTTGCCGGTGGTGCCGCTGGACGCGTGGATGCGCCGGACGTCGCGCTGCGGCACGGCGAACATGCCGAACGGGTAGTTGTCGCGCAGGTCGTGCTTGGTGGTGGCGGGGAACTTCGCGAGGTCCGCCAGCTCGCGGCAGTCGTCGGGGTGCACGCCCGCCGCGTCGAACGCGGCCCGGTAGAAGGGGACGTTGTCGTAGGCGTGCCGCAGCGTCCACCGGAGGCGGTCGAGCTGGAGGGCGCGCAGCTCGTCGACGCCGAGCCGCTCGACGGCCGTCAGCTCGTCCCGCGACGGGGCGGCGCCGAGCCGCCTCGACCGGGGCACGCCGCTGTGCGTGGTGGTCACGAGGTCACCTCTCCGCGCGGTTTACTGACCGAATGGACGGTAATTAGCGCCGGGCTTCCGGTCAAGGTCCGCACCCATCGCGGACCGTCCTTGTCCGCGATGGGTGCGAGACTCGTCCCATGCTGGAGACCTCAGCTCGACTGCTGCGCCTGTTGTCGCTGTTGCAGGTGCGCCGCGACTGGACCGGGGCCGACCTCGCGAGCCGCCTCGGCGTGGACGTGCGCACGGTGCGCCGCGACGTGGACAAGCTGCGCAGCCTCGGGTACCCGGTGAACGCGACCTCGGGCGTCGCGGGCGGCTACCAGCTGGGCGCGGGCGCCGAGCTGCCGCCGCTGCTGCTGGACGACGACGAGGCGGTGGCGGTCGCCGTCGGCCTGCGCACCGCCGCGAACGGGACGGTGTCCGGCATCGAGGAGACGTCCGTGCGGGCGCTGACGAAGCTCGAACAGGTGCTGCCGTCCAGGCTGCGGCGGCGGGTCAGCGCGCTGACCGCGCACACGTCGACGCTGGCACCGTTCGGGCCGACGATCGACGCCGGGACGCTGACGACCATCGCGGGCGCGACGCGCGACCACCAGGCGATCCGGTTCCGCTACCAGGGCCGCGACGCGGACGCGGCCCCCCGGCACGTGGAACCGCGGGGCATGGTGCACACCGGCAGGCGCTGGTACCTCGTCGCGTGGGACCTCGACCGCGCCGACTGGCGGACGTTCCGGCTCGACCGCATCGACGGCGACCCGACGCTCGCCGCCCGCTTCACCCCGCGCGAGCCCCCGCACGAGGACCTCGCGGTGTACGTGTCGCGGCAGGTGAGCAGCGTCGTGTACCGGCACCGGGCGCGGCTGCTCGTGCACGCGCCGATCGAGGCCGTGCGGGAGGAGACGTCACCGACCTCGGCGTCGCTGGAGGCCGTCGACGAGCACAGCTGCCTGATGACGACCGGTGCCGAACGCCTCGACGTGCTCGCCATCCACCTCGGCGTGATGGGCTTCGACTTCGAGGTCCTCGACCCGCCGGAGCTGCGCGAACACCTGCGCGTGCTGGGTGAGCGGTTCACCAGGGCCGCCGGGGCCGAGCACCTCAGCGCGGATTGACGCTCGGCCACGAACCTTCAGCTGCGCCACCGCTTCCCACCGGGCACCGTCGACGGCGTGGCCACCGCGTCGCGGGTTCGGATGGTGGTGCTCGCCCTCCCCTGGCGCGCCGCGCGCTGCCGGACGAACCCCCTGACCGCGCCGCCGGGTGCGGTCAGGGGGTCGGCGTCAGGCGTTGGACAGCGACCGCAGCGCCACGGCGGCGCGTTCGAGCTGGGTCAGGACGCCCGGCCGCATCTGGGCGAGCTGCCGCTCGGTGCGCGAGTCCGCGACCTCCTGGAGCAGCACCTGCGTCGGCGCGGCACCGTCCGATTCGGACACCGCGAGCACCTTGAAGCAGGAGCCGGGTGCGAACAGGACGCGCTCGTTCACGACGCCCGCGCGGCGGTCCACGACCTCCACGCGCCTGCCGCTGAGCGACCAGACCAGGTACTCGACGCCGCCGTCGAACGACTCCTGCGGGTTGGCGTGGGTGTTGAGGATGCCGTGCTCCACCAGCACCTCGCCGGTGCGGAACCGGTTGGCCACGTTGGCGGGCGCGACGCTCCAGCACGTCGTGATGCCCTGGTGCAGCGGCAGCCTGTTCAGCCCGGAGACGATGGCCGCGACGTACGGGCGGAGCCTGCCGAGCGTGCCCTTGCGCAGGGTCTCGACGATCATCTCCTCGTCCTGGCCGACGAACGCCGCCAGCGCCGCCAGCTCGGTCACGAGGGTCTCCACCGGCACGGTGTCGACGAGCGGGCCGGACCGCTGCGCGAGCAGCCTGCCGACGGCCGTGGCGTAGGACGGGTAGCGCTCGCCGAGGATCCGGCGGACCGAGTCGCGCTCCTGGTCGGTGGTCCGGTGGTCGGCGGGGACGGTCTCGCGCTCGTTGTGGATCTCCTCGCCCCACTTGGAGTTCTTCGGCTCCCACGCGGGCGACGGCGGCGTCGGCACCGGACCCTCGACGCGCAGCGGCACCTCGGAGTCGGCGAGGTCCTCGTGCCGCCCTGCCGACTCCTCGATCGACGCGGTGGCCGTGACCTGGGTCGGCAGCTCGACGTGCGGCTGGGCGACCGGCTGGGGAGCGGGTTGGTGGGCGACCACCGGGGCCGCCGGGGCCGCCGGGGCGGGCTCGGGGGTGAGCTTCGCGGTCACGACGGTGGCGGGCTCGGCGGCCAGCGCGTGGGCGGGGGCGGAGCGGACGGGCTCGTCCGGTTCGGAGAAGACCGGCGTCGGCCGGGTGCTCTCCTCCTCCACGGCCGTCGGCCACGGGATGGCCGTCTCGGTCGCGTCGCAGAACACCAGCCGCAGCAGCTTGCGCACCTCGGGTTCGAGGCGTTCCACCAGCGCGGCGCCCGCGACGGCGACCGCGCCCGGCGTCGACCGGCCCGGCGTGCCCACGGTGAGGCGGGCCCACTCCGGGTCGACCGGCAGGGAGCGCACGTCGGCACCCCCGGTGGTGGTGGCCTCGCGGACCCACAGCCCGGAGGCCACGACCTCCAGCACCACGCCGTCGCCGAGCCCGAACACGCCGGGGCTCAGCTCGGCGAGGCCGGGCACGGGGTTGCGGTAGCCGGAGACCTCGTTCTCGTCCTTCATCGCGCGCGGGATGCAGCGCAGCTCGGTGACGAACGGGTGCCACGTCGGCTGGCCGCGCCGGTTCACCGCGACCACGACGGCACCGCCGCCCTCGCGCAGGTTCGACACGGGCAGACCGGTGTAGACGGTGATCGGCTCGCCGAGCTGCTCGGCCACGAGCTGCGCCTGGTCGGTGCCCGACTCGATGTCGTACTGCACCAGCCGGACCCGGCTGCGGGCCGCGGACGGCAGCGCGTTGAGCAGCTTGCAGATCTCCTCGGTCGGGATCGACGGCTGGCCGGGCCCGCCGATCACGATCGTCAGCACGTTCTCGCGGCACGGCAGCGCCACGATGGCGCGCGCGTCCGCGGAGTTCGGGTCGAACGGCACGCTCTGCGCGCGCAGCCACAGGCCCGCGGGGATGGGTTCGGCGATGCCGACGTCACCGGTCGGCCACGCCGAGTTCGGGTCCATGGCCTCCCACGCGGGAACGGGGAAGCGCCTGCCGAAGGGCGTCGGGGACGCGCCGGGCAGGAAGCGGAGCCAGCTGCCGTAGCCGGACGAACCGGTCACGAACGCGGCGCCGGGGACCGTGGTGAGCGCGCCGTCCGGGGCGATGACCTCGGCGTTGAGCTGCGACGCCAGCCACTGGGCCGGTGCTGTCGGGCGCATGCTGCCCGCGAACGACACCGCCAGCCGGATGCCGCCCCGGCCGCGCAGGGCGTTCGCCGCCGCCTGCCAGAACGTGCTCTCGCTGCCCGACGGGAAGTCGATGACGACCACGGTCCGGCCTCGGTCGGCGGGCAGGGAGCGCGCGAGTGTCAGCGCCGCCTGGCTCGCCCCCTCCGGTGGTCCCACCACGAGTGTCGCTCCCGCGAAGACCACGGAGGCGTTGGCCGCGGGTGCGGGGGCCGCCTGCTCGGGTTCGGGGCGTACTTCTTGCTGCTGCTCCACCGGTGCCACCTGTTCCACCACAATCTGCTGCTGCTGCACGGCGCGTTCCGCTGGAACGGCACGTTCCGCCTGCACCGCAGAGTCCTTGCGCACGCCCCGCCAACCCCTCAACCGTTCGAACACCTCCAGCTCACAACCCTCACCGTGCTGTGGCGGCCTTGTGCAACTCCCGCAGTGCCCGTACCGCGGCGACCGCGTGCTCGCGGTCGACGGCCTGCACGGCCATGACCGAGACGTACTCGTCGTCGGGCAGTTCCAGCCTCGCCCACGAAGCCCCGTCCGGGAAGCTCACGTGCAGGACGTCCTGCCACGAGTACCGGCTGGCCGTGACCACGTTGCGCACCTCGACGCCCTCGGCGTCGGCGCGCACCCGCGGCCTGCCGAGCAGCAGCACGCCGCACGCCAGGAGCACCCCCAGGCACACCATCGCGATCTGGTCGGACACCCGGAAGATCACCCCGGTCGGCGTGTCGCCGAGCAGCAGCCCGACCGCGGTGAACACGGCCACGAGCCCGACCGCGCACACGACGGTGACCTTGCGGATGCGCTTGGGTCGGAACTCCACCGTCTTGGCCACGGCCACGCTCACCGGATCTCCCGTTCCGCCTTCGTCCGCCGCAGGTCCTGGAGCACCAGCGCGGTGTCCAGGGCGGCGGACGTCGCCTCCACGCCCTTGTCCTCGACCGAGTCCGGGAAGCCGGCACGGGCGAGCGCCTGCTCCTCGGTGTCGCAGGTGAGCACACCGTTCCCGACCGGAGTCGATTCGTCCAGGGCCACGCGCGTCAAACCCGCCGTCACGGCGTCGCACACGTACTCGAAGTGGGGGGTGCCACCGCGGATGACGACGCCCAGCGCGACCACGGCGTCGTGGTCGCGGGCGAGCGCCTGCACCACGACGGGCAGCTCGACGGCACCCGCGACCCGCACCACCGTCGGGTCCTCGACACCGGCCTTGGCGGCGGCCTCCAGGGCGCGCGCCAGCAGGTTGTCGGTGATCCTGGCGTGCCACCGGGTAGCGACGACCGCCAGCCGCAGGCCCTCGCTCCTCGGGACCTCGATGTCCGGACGACCCTCGCCGCTCATGCCCTGCCCCCCAGCTCGCTCATCCGGTGCTGCCCGCTCATTCGGCGCTCTCCGCGCTCACCACGACGCCGTCGGTGCCCTGTGCCTCGTACTGCTCCAGCTGGTGCAGCTCGTGGCCCATGCGGTCGCGCTTGGTGCGCAGGTACCGCAGGTTCTCCGGGTTCGGCGAGATGGGCAGCGGCACGCGGTCGATCACGCGCAGCCCGTAGCCCTCCAGGCCGACCCTCTTGGCCGGGTTGTTCGTCAGCAGCCGCATGGACTTGATGCCCAGGTCCGCGAGGATCTGGGCGCCGGTGCCGTAGTCGCGGGCGTCGGCGGGCAGGCCCTGCTGGAGGTTGGCGTCGACGGTGTCCGCGCCCTGGTCCTGCAACTGGTAGGCCTGGAGCTTGTGCATCAGGCCGATGCCGCGGCCCTCGTGGCCGCGCATGTAGAGCACGACGCCGCGGCCCTGCGCGGAGACGGCCTCCAGGGCCGCGTCGAGCTGCGGACCGCAGTCGCAGCGCAGCGAGCCGAAGATGTCGCCGGTCAGGCACTCGGAGTGCACCCTGACCAGCACGTCCTCGCCGTCGCCGATCTCGCCGTTGACCAGCGCGACGTGCTCGATGCCGTCGAGCAGGCTGTCGTAGCCGACGGCGGTGAAGGTGCCGTGCGCGGTCGGGATGCGGGCCTCGGCGACCCGCGTCACCTGGGTCTCGTGGCTGCGGCGGTAGGCGACGAGGTCGACGATCGAGATGAGCGTCAGGCCGTGCTTCTCGGCGAACACGCGCAGGTCGGGCATGCGGGCCATGGTGCCGTCGGCGTTGGCGATCTCGCAGATCGCGCCCGCCGGGTGCAGGCCCGCGAGGCGGGCCAGGTCGACGGCGGCCTCGGTGTGGCCGGGGCGGCGCAGCACGCCGCCCTCCCTGGCGCGCAGCGGGAAGACGTGACCTGGGCGGACCACGTCGTACGCGGTCGTCGCGGGGTCTGCCAGCGTGCGGATCGTCAGCGCCCGGTCGGCGGCCGAGATGCCGGTCGTGACGCCTTCGCGGGCGTCGACGGAGACGGTGAACGCGGTGCCCATGCGCTCGGTGTTGTGGGAGACCATCTGGCCGATCTCCAGGCGGTCCAGCGCCTCGGGCTCCATCGGCGTGCACAGCAGGCCGCGGCACTCGGTCATGACGAACGCGACGAGTTCCGGCGTGGCCATCTCGGCCGCGAACACCAGGTCGCCCTCGTTCTCGCGGTCCTCGTCGTCCACGACCACCACGGCCTTGCCGTCCGCGATGTCCTTGATCGCCTGCTCGATGTCGGAGAAGTCCCTCACGAGCGGGTCACCCCCTCTTCGGCGCTGTCCGTGACCCCAGTGTGGCGCAGGTGCGGCATCGTGAGGCGCTCGACGTACTTCGCGAGCACGTCCACCTCCAGGTTGACCGCGTCACCGGGGCCGCGCCTGCCGAGCGTGGTCAGCTCCAGCGTCGTGGGGATCAGGCTCACCGTGAACTCGTCGTCGGTGACGGTCACGACGGTCAGCGACACGCCGTCGACCGTGATGGAGCCCTTCTCCACGACGTACCGCGCCAGCGACGGCGGCAGTCCGATGTGGACGATCTCCCAGTGCTCGGTGGCCTCGCGCGCCAGCACCGTCCCGGTGCCGTCGACGTGGCCCTGCACGATGTGCCCGCCCAGCCGCTGGCCGACCGCGGCGGCGCGCTCCAGGTTGACCCGGTCGCCCGTGGCCACCTTGGCGAGGCTGCTGCGCACGAGGGTCTCGCGCATCACGTCCGCGGTGAAGGCGCCGTCGACGACCTCCACGACGGTGAGGCACACCCCGTTGACCGCGATGGAGTCGCCGTGCTTGGCATCGCTCGTCACCAGCGGACCTCGAACGGTCAGCCGTGCGGCGTCGGGCAGGTCGGTCACCCCCACAACCTCGCCCAGCTCTTCAACGATCCCGGTGAACACCGTTCCTCCTCAGCCGTCCAACCCCACCGGAACGGCGGAGATCCGCACGTCCGGCCCGCACATACTGACCTCTTCGACCACCAACCCGACAGCGTCGGTGATGGTCGCCACCCCAGCATCGCCCAACGCCACCGGACCCGCGCCCAGGAGCTTCGGCGCGACGTAGGTCAACACCCGGTCGACCCGGCCCGCGGCGACGAACGCCCCGGCGAGCGTCGGGCCGCCTTCGAGCAGCACGTCCACGACGCCGCGCGCCGCCAGCTCGGCGAGCACCTCGTCCGGGTCGTGCGTGCGCACGTGCAGCGTCTCGGCCCCGCCGTCGGACACCTTCGCGCCCGGCGGCAGGTCGCCCTCGCCCACCACCACCCGCAACGGCTGGCGGGCCTCCGGGATTCCCCGCGCGGTCAGGCTGGGGTCGTCGGCGCGCACGGTGCCCGTGCCGACCATGATCGCATCGATCCGGGTGCGCAGCAGGTGCACCTGCGCCCGCGACTCCTCGGAGCTGATCCACCGGCTCGTGCGGTCGGCGGCGGCGACCCTGCCGTCCAGCGTCGAGGCGTACTTCCACGTGACGTGCGGGCGGCCGGTGCGGGCGAAGTGCAGCCACGCGCGCAGCGGTCCGCGCTCGACCTCCACGGCCAGCAGCCCGCCCTCGGCGTCGACCCCGGCCGCCCGCAGCACCGCGCCACCCCCGGCGGCCTTCGGGTTCGGGTCCGCCACCGCGTACCGGACGCGCGCCACGCCCGCGGCGAGCAGCGCACCCGTGCAGGGCGGCGTGCGGCCGTGGTGCGAGCACGGTTCGAGCGTCACGACGGCCGTGCCGCCGCGTGCCCGTCCACCGGCTTCGGCGAGCGCCACGACCTCGGCGTGCGGACCGCCGGGCGGCTGCGTCGCGCCGACGCCGACCACCTCGCCGTCGCGGTCGAGGACGACGGCGCCGACCGGCGGGTTGGGGCTGGTCGTTCCCCTGACCAGCTCGCTCGCGGCGATGGCGCGCCTCATCGCCTCGTCGAGCATCAGGAGCGGGTCGAGTTCGCGGCGGCGAGCGCGCGCAGCGCCTCCACCGCGCGGCCGGGGTCCTCGGCGTCGTAGACGGCCGAGCCCGCGACGAAGCAGTCGACACCGGCCTCCGCGGCGGCGGCGATGGTGTCGGAGTTGATGCCGCCGTCGATCTCGACGACCAGCCGCAGGTGGCCGGTGTCGACCAGCCTGCGCGCGGTGCGCACCTTGTCCAGCACCTCGGCCATGAACGACTGCCCGCCGAAACCGGGCTCGACGGACATCACCAGCAGCGTGTCGTAGTGCTTGAGCACCTCGACGTACGGTTCCAGCGGCGTGCCGGGCTTGATCGACAGCCCGGCCTTGGAGCCCGCCGCGCGCAGGTCCTTCGCGAGCTGGACCGGGTCGGCCGCCGCTTCGACGTGCACGGTCACGTTGTGCGCGCCCGCCTCGGCGTAGCCGATCGCCCACCTGTCCGGATCGTCGATCATGAGGTGGCAGTCCAGCGGGATGTCCGTCGCCTTGAGCAGCGACTTCACCACCGGCAGCCCCAGCGTCAGGTTCGGCACGAAGTGCGCGTCCATCACGTCGACGTGCAGCCAGTCCGCTCCGGTGACGGCCGCGGCCTCGCGGGCGAGGTGGGCGAAGTCGGCGGACAGGATGCTGGGGGCGATCATCGGCTGGTGGACCACGGAACAGGAGTCTAGGTACCGCCGCCCCACCGCGCGGGCCCGGACTACTCGTTTGTGCGGTAACAATGTCCACAAAGCCCTGAGCTGCGAAGACATCGCGTCGGACGCACTACTCACGCAGGTAGTTCCACCCGAGTACCGGGGCGCATACCGTCGGGGCGGGGGTTCGATCTGGGAGTGGCAGCGATGAACCGGCAGTTCGACGGCAAGACCGCGGTGGTGACCGGCGCGTGCGGCGCCGTCGGAGCCGAGGTGGTCGCCGCGCTGGCGGCTCGCGGTGCCGTCGTGACAGCCGTGGACCGGGACGGCCGCGCCCTCTGCGACCTGGTCGAACGCCTCCAGCACGAGGGCCTGCGCGTGGCGGGCAGGCAGGTGGACATCACCTCGGGTCCCGCCGTCGAGGCCCTGGTCGACCAGGTGGAACGCGAGGTCGGCCCCGTGGACATCGCCGTGAACGCGGCGGACCTGCTCCGCACCGGCGGCGCCACCGGCCTCACCGACGACGACTGGGCGCAGAGCTTCGCCATCAACACCCACTCGGTCTTCCACCTGAGCCGCGCGGCGGCCTCCCGCATGGTCCCGCGCGGGCGCGGCTCCATCGTCACCGTCGCGACGACCCTGCCGCCCCACCAGCCGGGCTTCACCGCCTACGCGGCGTCCAAGGCAGCGGCCACCACCTACGCCAACGGCCTGGCGGCCGAGATCACCCGCCACGGCGTCCACTGCACGGTCATCACCCCGACCCGCCCGGAAACCCCGGTGCTCCGCTCGGTGGCGGACCAGAACGCGCACGCCACCTCGGTGACGGCGGCCGTCCTGGCAGCGCTGGCCCACCACGCCGACGGCACAGCCGTGGGCGCCTGACCTCCCGCCGAACCCGCAGGCGGTAGGGGGTGCCTGAGCACTGGGGGTGCTCAGGCACCACGACCGGGCTCCAGGTCGCAAGGCAACGCGCCCAAGCCCTCCGCCCCACCACCCCCAAGCGCGGCAACGCAACCAGCCCAGCCACCCGCCCGCCCAACGGGACGCACGCAGCCAGGGCGACACCCAGACCCACCCCGCCACCCGTCAAGACCTCGACGAAGCCTCCTCGTGCGCCATCCGAGCCAGCTCCACCCGAGAGTTGATCCCCAACTTCCGGAAGATCCCCCGCAGGTGGTAGTTCACCGTGTGGGGCGACAGGAACAACTGCTTCGCCACCTGCCGGTTGGTCAACCCGGCCCCCACCAACAACGCGATGTCCCGCTCGGGCTCCGACAACCGCCGCCACTCCCGTGCGCCCCCGGCCCCGACCCCCTCCACGGGCCGTGCCATCAACCGGCCGATCTCCCCATCGGCCCCCATCTGCCCGAGGATCCGACACGCCACCTCCAGGTGGGGGCCGCCGTCCTCCCCCCGCTCCCCGTGCAGCGCGACGAGATCCGCGTTCGCGCACGCCTTCGCCCACGGATGCCGGTGCCGCCCCGCGGCGACCAGCAACCCCTCCACGTCCCGATCCGCCAGCGCGTGCGCGTGAGCGGCGGACACCGACACCGACCCGTAGCCGGGGTTGTTCGCGGCGAGGTCGTCCGCGGCCACCAGCACGGCGGCCACCATCCGGCTGTCCCCCACCGCCAACCCCAGCCGCACCAACCAGGGAGCGGCACCGGGCTCCTCGATCACCATGCGCCGCAACGAGTTCCGCTCCGCCACCCGCTCCCGAGCCAACCCGACGGCCCGCGCGGGCCCCCCGGAGGCGTGGGCGAGCAGCAGCTCCACCCAGTCGTACTGCCCGGAGTGCAGCACCGCCTCCCCCCCGGCCAGGTCACCCCGGTACCGCCGCACGTGCTCGGCGGCCACCTCGTACTCGCCGCGGTAGATCGCCACCGTCCCCAGCACCGTGGAGGCCAACGGCACCAACAACCTCAGCCCGCGGTCGTGCGCCAGCGCCAACCCGGCCCGAGCGGCCGAGTGCGCCTCGGCCAACCGCCCGGCCTGCACGAGCACCCGCGACCGGGCGATCAGCCGGGCCGCCCGCGCACCGCTGGTGACCGCGTCGTCGGTGACCGGCCCGTCACCCGCCACCAGTTCCTCGGCCTCGTCGAACTCCCCCAGCGCGGCCAGCTTCAGCGCGTAGGCCACGGGCGTGTGCGAGAACCACCACGCCGACGGCCCGGTGGGCAGCCACTTCGTGGACTCGCGCCCCCAGTAGACGCCCTCGGCGAGGTTCCCGGCGTTCCACTCCAGGCAGGAGTGCACCGTCGCGGCCATGACGGCGTCGGCGTCGCCGGCGTCCCGGTCGCGGACGGTCAGCAGCGACAGGGCGTGCTCGCGGACCCGGCTGCCGGTCGCGAAGTACAGCGACAGCAACCGCCCCGCCGCGGACAGCCTGCGCAGCGGTCCGGTCACCGACGGGATGGTCAGCGCGTGGTCGGTCTCCACGACCGCGTCGCCGGGGCGTCCGTCGGCCAGCAGGATGCCCGCGAGCACGCAGTGCAGCTCCGCCGCGACGGTGGGGGGCACGCGCTGCGCCAACGTCTCCCGCGCCAGCGCGATGGCCGACCCGAGCCTGCCGCTCGCCGCGAGCGTGCGCACGCCCTGCACGACGTCGCCGCCCACCTCACCCGGCAGCGGCGCGTGCGCGGTCGGTTCGACGGCGAACGGCGGGCGCAGCACGGCGACGTCGTGGCGCAGCGCGTGCAGGATCGAGCGCGGGATCGACTCGACGACGGCGCGCCGCACGAGGTCGCTGGGGAACTCCAGCCGCTCGTGCGCGGGCACGAGCAGACCGGACTGGAGGACCTCGTCCACGGCCAGCAGCAGCGAGGCAGTGGTCTCGCTCATCATGGTGGCGACGTCGTGCAGCAGGAACGACCGGCCGACGACGGCGGCGACCCGCAGCAGCTGCGTCGCCTTGGCGGACAGCAGGTCGACGCGGTCGCGCACGAGGGCCGCGACCCGCTGCGGCAGCCAGCCGCCGCGCACGTGCGCGACACCGCCGCGCAGCTCCAGCTGGCCCTCCTCGCGCAGGCCCTCGATCAGCTCGGTGACCAGCCTCGGGTTGCCGCCCGCTCCCGCGATGAGCGCGCGCAGGTCGGCGTGCGGGGTCGCGCCGAGCAGCCCGCGGGCGATCTCGTCGACGGCCTCGTCGTCCACCGGCCCCAGCACGACGACCTCGGCGCGGGCCGCGAGGGCCCGCTGCGCCTCGGTGCCCGCCGTGGCGCCGTTCACCGCCATCAGCACGGCCAGCGGTGTGCCGCTCAGCTTCGGCAGCAGCGCGAGCACGCCCGCAGGGTCGAGGTGGGCGTGGTCGACGGCGATCAGCAGCGGGTGGTCCGCGACGAGCGCCTCGGCGGCGTCGGTCGACCCGCCGAACAGGTCACCGGAGGTCGCCGTGACGAGCACGACGGGCAGGTCCTGGTCGCGGGCGACGCGCACGGCCTCGTGCAGCAGGAGGGTCTTGCCGGACACGGGCGGGCCGTCCAGGACGAGCAGACCACCGGCTCCGGAGCCCGCCGCCAGCAGAAAGCGGCGCACCGAACCCCATTCACGCGCACGCCCGGAGACCATCGACACGGTGCAGCGTGCAACGCCCGTCCGGCGCCTGTCAATTCGCGTGGAATGAATACTTCTAATGGCCGAACGGCCCGGTCAGAGCAGGTGCGACCCGGCGGGAGCGGCTCCGGGCAAGATCATCGCCAGCGGTCGAGTTCGGCCAGCACCGGCTCCGGCCCGCCCTCGGGCACGACCAGCACCCCGGCGTTCCGCAGGGTTTCCAGGTGCCCGGTCCACGCCGGGTGCCGCCGCTGGGCCTCGTTCGACTGCGGCTGCACGATCACCGGCACGTCCGGCGTCCCCAGCGCCTCGCAGAGCACGGTCAGCGCCTGGTTGTCCGAGATGCCCAGCGCGAGCTTGGCCACGGAGTTCGCCGTGGCGGGCGCGAACACGAAGCAGTCCGGTGGCGGGTGCGGCTTGGGCTCACCGGGCAGCCGGGACGTCCAGCGCACCGGCAGGTCCGTCAGCGCCCCCAGCGGGTCCAGCTCGCCCGCCTCGTCGAGCCAGCGGGCGGCCGTCGGCGTGAGCGTGACGGCGAGCCGCCAGCCGCGGTCGGCCGCGGGCGCGGCGAGGCCGGTGCGGAACCACCGCTCGACCCCACCGGCGCCCGAGGTGACCAGACCCAGCACCCCGCCGTTCACCGGGTGCCGCTCACGCTGCTCCTCATGCCTCGGCCGGCCGCCGCAGCAGAGCGCAGAACATCGCGTCGGTGCCGTGCAGGTGCGGCCAGAGCTGGACGTTGTGCGGGTCGGCCAGGTGCGGGACGCCGGGGAAGAACTCCTTGGTGTCCAACCGCTCCGCGCCGGTCCGCCGGGCCACGTCCGCGACGATGCCGACCGTCTCGGACAGGTGCGGCGAGCACACGACGTACGCCACGACACCGCCGGGCCGGACCAGCTTCAGCGCCTTGGTCAGCAGCTCGCGCTGCAACCGGGTCAGCGGCGCGACGTCCGACGGCTGCCGCCGCCACCGAGCCTCCGGCCTGCGGCGCAGCGCGCCCAGCCCGGTGCACGGCGCGTCGACGAGCACGCGGTCGAAGCCGCCCTCGGGCAGGTCGGTCTCGCGGGCGTCGCCGACGTGGACGGTGATCGGGAGGCCCTTGGTCGCCTTGCGCACCAGCTCGGCGCGGTGCGGGGCCAGTTCGACGGCGTCCAGCGCGCCGCCGTTCAACGCGGCCAGCGCGCCGAGCATCACGGCCTTGCCGCCGGGGCCCGCGCACAGGTCGAGCCAGCGCTCGTCGGTGCCCTCGACCGGCACGTTCGTCAGCGCGATCGCGCAGAGCTGGCTGCCCTCGTCCTGCACGACGGCGAGGTGCTCCCGCAGCGGGTCGAGGTCGCCGGGGTCGCCGGAGCCGGACTCCAGGTGCACGCCGTAGGGCGAGTACGGGGCGACCTCGCCGCCCGTCATCGCGGCCAGTTCCTCCGCGCTGACCTCGCCCGGCCGTGCGGCCAGGTGCACCTCGGGACGGGTGTCGTCCGCGGCCAGGGCGTCGCGCAGCGGCTCGTCGCGGCTGCCCAGGGCCTCCGCGAACGCTTGCGCGATCCAGCGCGGGTGCGCGTTGGCGAGGGCGACGTGGCCGATCGGGTCGGAATCCGGGTCCGGGGCCAGCTCGTCGACCCAGGACGCCTCGTCCTGCTCGGTGACGCGGCGCAGGACGGCGTTGACGAAGCCCGCCGCACCGGAGCCCTGGCCCGCGCGGACCAGGTCCACAGTGGACGCCACGGCGGCGTGCGCCGGGATCCTGGTGCGCAGCAGCTGGTACGCGCCCAGGCGCAGCGCGTCGAGCAGCAGCCCGTCCACATCGGACAGCGGCCGGTCGGAGCACGCCCCGATCACCGCGTCCAGCAGGCCCTGCGCGCGCGCCGAGCCGTACGCCAGTTCGGTGGCCAGCGCCGCGTCGCGGCCGGTGATCCGCCGCTCGCGCAGCAGCTTCGGCAGCACGAGGTTCGCGTAGGCGTCGCGCTGGCGGACCGCGCGCAGCGTGTCCAGCGCGGCCAGGCGGGCCGGGTCCTCGACGGGAGGGCGCTCCGGGCCCACGCGCCTGCGCGGCGGCGCGGGCTTGCGCGGCCGGGACGGCCGCGAGGGTCGGGAGGAGGAATTGCCGTTCATGAGATCCGCTCCCCTGCCTCGACCCGGACGCCGCGCGCCCAGTCGGTCGCGGCCATTCGCTTCTTGCCAGGTGCCTGGACGTCGCCCAGCGCCACCGGTGTGGTGGCGGTGCCGACGAGCACCTGCTTGCGCTGCACCAGGAGTTCTCCCGGAGCCAGCTTCTCCCGAGGCTCCTGGCCCTCCTCGACGACGACGGGCGTCACGGGCCCGAGCTTGAGGCGTTCGCCCCGGAACTCGGCCCAGGCTCCCGGATCGGGCGTGACCGCGCGCGCCAGCCGGTCGACCGCCGCGGCGGGCGCGGTGAAGTCCAGCCGGGCGTCCTCGACGGTGATCTTGGGGGCGTAGCTGACGCCCTCGGACGGCTGCTCGACCGGGCGCAGCGTCCCGTCCTCGATACCGTCGATGGTGGCCAGCAGCAGCCGCGCGCCGCGTTCGGCGAACCGGGCCAGCAGCTCACCGGCGGTGTCGCGGGGGCGGGCCTCCTCGGTGATCGTGCCGAACACCGGGCCCGCGTCGAGCGGCTTGACGATGCGGAACGTGGACGCGCCGACGATGTCGTCGCCGTTGCGGACGGCCGCCTGCACGGGGGCCGCGCCGCGCCAGGCGGGCAGCAGCGAGAAGTGCAGGTTCACCCATCCGTGGGTGGGGATGTCCAGCGCGGCCTGGGGCAGCAGCGCGCCGTACGCGACCACGGGGCACGCGTCGGGCGCCAGCTCCGCGAGCCTGCGCAGGAAGTCGGGGTCGCTCGCCTTGGCGGGCGTGAGCACCTCGATGCCGTGCTCGTCGGCCAGCGCGCCGACCGGCGACCGTTCGAGGTGGCGACCGCGGCCCGCGGGGGCGTCCGGGCGGGTGACGACCGCGACGACCTCGTGGTTCGGCGACTCGATGAAGGCGCGGAGGGACGGCAGCGCCGGTTCCGGTGTGCCCGCGAAGACCAACCGCACGACTACCTACCCCCGAAGAGCGGGTGCGGGCTCTGCTTCAGGACGGGGACCCCGCCGTCGAACCACTCGGCCTGCCGGATCTCCCGCATCGCCTGCTTGCGGGTCTCGGCGTCGAGCCGGTCCAGGAACAGCACGCCGTCCAGGTGGTCGGTCTCGTGCTGGATGCAGCGGGCCAGCGTGTTCGTGCCCTCGACGACCACCGGCTCGCCGTGCATGTTCCAGCCCCTGGCCACGACGTTCAGGTGGCGGCGGCAGTCCCAGTGCATCTCCGGGATGGACAGGCAGCCCTCGGGGCCGTCCTGGAACTCGTCGCCGACGACGGTCCAGGTGGGGTTGATCAGGTGTCCGGCGAAACCGTCGACGTGGTAGGTGAACACCCGCAGGCCGACACCCAGCTGCGGTGCGGCCAGACCGGCGCCGCCCGCCTCGCTCATCGTGTCCCACAGGTCCTTGACCAGGGTGCGCAGCTCGGCGTCGAAGTCGGTGACCTCGGCGGCGGGTGTCCGCAGCACCGGGTCGCCGAACAGCCGGATGGGTTGGACGGTCACGCACTCTCCTCGCACTGGGCAGACGACCAGTCTAGGAGAGTCGTCGGGTTCAGTGGTCGAGGCCCGTGCCCAGGAACACGACGCCGACCAGCGCGAGCAGGAAGTGGCCCGCGAAACGGGCGGCGTTGACGATGCCGCGGCCCGCCGCGGTGACGGCGGCGGGCGTGTGCGGCGTGGCGATCGTGGTGGTGACCATGGCGGGCTCCTCTTCGTTCGGTGGTCCCAGGATCACCCGCGCGGGGGTGCGCCCGCGTCCACTCGGAGTAGCGCCCTGCCGTCATCCCCTGGTCGTAGGCCCGGACGTGCCACCCGGCCGGGCGGTGGGCACCCACCGACCACGAGGCTGGAGCGGACCAGCCGGCGGGGAGCGGCGTGACGACCCTCGCGGGCACCACCGGCTCGCTCGTGTTCACCCGTCCGGCCACGAGTCGGGCCGGGCGGGGATCGTCGCCGGGCCTGTTGGTCACCCCCGTGGCCGCATGATCAGCGCGGCCACGTGGTAGACGCACGGCTCGCCGCCCGCGTTGGCGAACCCGTGCTCCTGGTCGGCCTCGAAGTAGGCGGAATCGCCCGCTCCGAGGCCGACCACCCGCTCGCCGACCGTCAACCGCAGCGTCCCGGTCTCGACCACCACGTACTCGTGCGAACCGCGCGCGTAGGCCGGGAACCCGCCCGCGTCACAACCGACGGGCAGCACCACCCGCACCAGCTCGAAGTTGACCCCGGCCACCACCGGCGACACCACGGTCTTCTCCCACCCGCCGGGGTGGGTCGACCGCTCCTGCTCCGCACGGCGCCGAACCACGAACCGCCGCTCCTCGTCGTCCTCCAGCAACGACACCAACGGCACCCCCAGCCCGTCCGCGATCCGCGCCAGGACCACGACGGTCGGCGCCTTCTCCGCCCGCTCGACCGCGGACAGCATGCTCACGCTCACCGAGCACCGCGTGGCCAGCGCGGACAGGGTGTGCCCGCGCTCGGCCCGGAGCCGCTGGATCCGCCGGGCGAGTTCATCCAGGTCAAACATGACGCTATAGTAGAATGGTGAGCACTATAGAGGAAATTGTGGCCGATCAGCGGGTCCGCGACACCCGCGCCGACGACCTGCCCGCGATTGCCGCGATCTACGCCGACTACGTGGACAACACCACCGTCACGTTCGCCGAAACCGCCCCCGACGCGGCGGAGTGGCAGGCCAGGCTCACCGACCTGACGGCGCGCGGCCTGCCGTTCCTCACCGCCGAGGTGGGGGGAGAGGTGGTCGGCATGGCGTACTGCTCACCCTGGAAGACCAAGACGGCCTACCGCTACACCGCCGAGAGCACCATCTACCTGGCCCCCTCGGCCGCGGGCCGGGGCCTGGGCACGGTGCTGCTGACCAGCCTGGTCGACCGGTGCGGGGCGGCGGGCATCCGCGAGATCATCGCCGTCGTGGCGGACAACGGCAACGCGGCCTCGGAACGCCTGCACCAACGCTGCGGCTTCGTCGAAGCGGGCCGCCTGACAGGCGTGGGCGTGAAGCACGGGAAGACCCTGGACACCGTGCTGCTGCAACGAAGCCTCCCGTCCCGACGAGTGTGACCAGGCACGTGCGGTGGCGCGGCCGTCGCCCGCGCGGGGGTGGCCCGTCGTTCGACGTCCGGTGGCGGGCCACCCCGCAACCTCGTCACCACCTGTCGGAGGCGACGATCGCCTTCATCTGGTCGAGGGTCACCGGCGGCCTCGGCGCGTAGATCGCACCGCCCGGCGAGTTGATCTCGGCGCCCCTGGGGTCCTCCTGGTTGCCGACGTGCATGAGCACCATCGTGCCGTCGGGCCGCTTGAGGCACGCCAGGTACGACACCGAGCCGGGAAACCGCCTCGCGGTCCCGGTCGCCAGCCGGGAGCCGTCGGGCAGCGTGCTGACGTCGCAGACCTCCATGCGGGAGTAGTCGCACCACACGTCGGGCTCGGAGTCGCCGGGGTAGATCGTCAGGCTGAAGCCCCCGGTGACGCCCGCGGAGGTCAGGGTCCCGTCGATGAACGCGCTGGTGGGGGCGTTCGCGTCCTCCCGCTGCGGTGCCACGGCCGATCCCGTCCCCGGTTGCGCGGGGTTCGCCGAGGACGGGGGTGGCACGGTGACCCCCTTGACCACCTCGAACGTCGCGGTGTCGCCGAGCACCACCCTGAACCGGGCGATCAGGTCTTCCGGCGTCGCGGGGACCGGGCCGCGCGCCGTGGTCGTGGTCGTGGTCGGTGCGGGCGACGACGGGGACTGCGGGCCTGCGACGTGCGAGCCGGGATCGCCCGGCACCAGCCACACCGCACCCGCGACCAGGGCCGCCACCGCGACGACGGTGGCCGCGACGGGCACCAGCCGCACGGCCCGCCGCGGTCGCACGACCGGGGCCGTACCCGTAGCCGTACCCGCGGCCGCGGCGTCGGCGCGCCGCTCCAGCTCGGCGAAGGCGTCGTGGAGGGTCCGCAGGTCACTCATGAGGTCTCCTGGAAGTTGGGGGCGCTGGCGGTGAGGTCGATGCGCAGAGCGTTGAGCGCGCGGTGGATCTGGCTGCGCACGGTCGGTTCCCGGCACCCCAGCTGTGTGGCGATCTCCTTGTCGGACAGGCCCGCGTAGTAGCGCAGCACCACGGCCGCGCGCTGCTTCCTGGGCAGACCCGCGAGACGGCGAACCATCTCGTCCCGCTCGGCCCGCTCGGTCGCGCCGTCCGAGATCACCATCGGCTCGACCTCGGCGCGCGGGGACGTACGGGTCAGCCTCCTGCGCCAGGACAGGTACTCGTTGACGACCATCCGCCGCACGTAGGCGTTCGGCTCGGCCATCACCGAGATCCGGTCCCAGCGCTCGAACGCCCGACCCAGCACATCGCTCACCAGGTCCTCGGCCAGCCAGGTCCGGCAGGTCAGGACCGTGGCGAACCGCATCAGCGCGGGACGCTGCCTTGCCACGTATTCAGCGAACTCCATCGGCCACTCCCGATCGTCGACCAGACCTCGATTCCGCACCCCTAATGCGGAAGTGACCTCATACGTTGCATTCGGTCTGCGCGCTCGGTCTGCGCGCTCGGTCTGTCGACGGCTGTCGGGAGCGCCGAGCCCGTGCCGGGATCGGTGGCCTGCTGCTGGTCCGCTGCCGTGGGGAGCCGTTTTGCGACCACTGGACCTCCCCCCGCTTGCGCGATGGTCTCCATGGCCGGACGCACCGCGTCAAGGCGGGAAAGATGCCTTGACACGGCACGGCCGACCATGAGGGCGCTGGGGATCGGGGGCGGGGTGGGAACTGAGCTCGAAGACCCTGGCTCACAGCACCGTCGTGCCCCGGAGCAGGTCACCACCGTGCTGCCCAAGAGGCTCAGATGCGGCCTGGGCACAGGCGGCTGGAATCCGCCGCTGGAGATGATCAGCCACCACCGCTCCGGCAACCATCACGCCAGCCAGCCAGCCGTCACCACCCACGCGGCAGTGCCTCACCCAGCGGCGCCCCACCCAGCGGCACTCAGCCAGCCAGAGCCGCAGCCGAGTCCTCCCCCACCACCCGGCCCACCACGGCCTGACCAAGCCCCACCCTCACTTCGTCGGAAACACCACCCTCGCAGCCCCTCCACCCCTCCGAGTCGTCTCAGCGGCAGCCCTCCACCGGCCATCGCGCAACAACTCCACCCCGGTCGCCGCCCCGATCTCCGTCGTGGACGTGAACCGGTGCCCCAGCGCCTGGAGCGCCGCGGCCTCCGGCGTCCCCAGGAACGCGGCCTCGGCCTGCGTGGACGCGGCGTTGCGCTGTGAAGCCCTCGGCGCGGCGATGGCCCGCACCAGCGGCAGGTCCCGGTCGACCTGTCCGACCAGCACCTGCAACACCGTCGTGATGATGCTCGCGCCACCCGGCGATCCCACCGCCAGCACGGCCTTGCCGTGGTCGAGCACGATGGTCGGCGCCATCGACGAGCGCGGCCTCTTGCCCGGTCCCGGCAGGTTCGGGTCGGGTACGCCGGGCGTGACCGGGGTGAACGAGAAGTCGGTCAGCTCGTTGTTGAGCAGGAACCCGCGACCCGGCACGACGATGCCGCTGCCGCCCTCCTGCTCGATCGTCAGCGTGTACGCCACGACGTTGCCCCACCGGTCGGCGGTCGTCAGGTGGGTGGTGTGCTCGCCCTCGTACGGCGTCGGCGCGGCGGCGCCGACGGTGGCGCACGCGGCGGGATTGCGCGGGTCGCCGGGAGCGACCGGGCTCGTCAGGACCTTGTCCGGCGCGATGAGGCAGGCGCGGCTGTCGGCGAAGCGCTGCGACAGCAGTTCGCGGGTGGGCACGTCGACGAACGCCGGGTCGCCCACCCAGCGGTTGCGGTCGGCGAACGACAGCCTGCTGGCCTCGATGAACCGGTGCAGGTACTGGGTCGGGGTGAGGGAGCCGACGTCGACGCCCTCCAGGATGTTCAACGCCTCGCCGACGGTCGTGCCGCCGGACGACGGCGGCGCCATCCCGTAGACGTCGAGGCCCCGGTAGCTCGTGCGGCTGGGTTCGCGCAGCGGCGCGGTGTAGCGCGCGAGGTCGGACCTGGTCAGGTCGCCGGGACGCACGACCCGCGTCGAAGCCGGGTCGACCGGGGGTGTGCGGACGGTCTCGACCAGGTCGGCGCCGATCTCGCCTCGGTAGAACGCGTCCACGCCGCGGCGGCCCATCTCGCGGTAGGTGTCCGCGAGGTCGGGGTTGCGGAAGCGCGAGCCGACCGCGGGCGCCGCGCCCCGCGGCAGGTACAGCTCCCTGGTCGACGGGAAGTCCGCGAAGCGAGCGGCGTTGTTCGTGATCTGCGTGGCGAAGGTCGCGTCGACCGTGAAGCCCTCGCGCGCGATCCGCTCGGCCGGGCTGATCGCCTCGCGCAGCGAGAGCGTGCCCCACCGCTTCAGGGCTTCCTGCCACGTCCTGGGCGTGCCGGGCACGCCGACGGACAGCCCGCTGGTCACGGCCTGGTCGAACGGGATCGCGGCCCCGTTCTCCACGAACAGCCCGTCGGTGGCGGACGCGGGCGCGGTCTCGCGACCATCCACGGTGGACACCTGGCGGGTGCGGGCGTCGTAGTGGACGAAGAAGCCGCCGCCGCCGATGCCAGCGGAGAACGGGTCGGTCACGCCGAGCGCGGCGGCGGTGGCCACGGCGGCGTCGACCGCGTTGCCGCCGCGGCGCAGCACGTCGATGCCCACCTGCGAGGCGTCGGGATCGATGCTGGACACCGCACCGCCCCAGCCGGTGGCCTCGGGTGCTCTCGGCGGGGCCTGGCTCGCCCGCGCGGTGCCCGGCAGCAGAACGGTGGACGCGACGAGAGCACACGCGATCACACGGATCACGGGCCTCTTCGTACCCGAGGGTGACACGGTCACAGCACCTCCAGCGGATCGAGCTTCACGCGCACGGGGTCGGGGTCCTTGCGTGCGCTGCGCACCCCAAGAGCTTCCGTCAACACGGCGGCCAACGCACGCCCCTCGGCACGGGAAACCCGAACCAGCGCGCGCTCCTTCGTGCCCTCCTCGTCCAGCGGCACCGGCCCGAGCACCTCCCCGCTCGGGGGTAGCCGCAGCTCGTCCAGCAGGGCCGCGACCGCGTCCGGCGAGCCGTCGACCGTGGCCATCCGCACCGCGGGCGGGAACCCCAGTTCGGTGCGCGCGGCCAGTTCCTGCCGGGCGTGCCACACCGGGTCCCAGCGGACCAGCGCCTGCACGGGCGCCAGCGCGGACTCGGCGATGACCACGACCCTCCCGCCCTCGACACCGGGTTTCGCCAGCGCGGCGGCGGCCATCCACCGGCGCAGCGCCTCCTCCGCGGCGCGCAGGTCCGCGCGGCCGAGCAGCGACCAGCCGTCCAGCAGCAGCACGGCTCCGTACCCGCCTTCGGCGACCGGCTCGGCCCCCGGTGTCGCGACGACCAGCGCGGGTTTGCCGGTCACCGACGCCAGCACCTCGTCGCCGCCCGACGTCCGCACCGGCACGCCGGCGAACGCGCGGCCCAGCTCCTCGGCCGTTCTCCTGGCGCCGACGATCTGCGCGCGCAGCTTGCGCGAACCGCACGCCGGACACCGGTAGGCGGCCTCGGTCGCCCCGCACCAGCGGCAGTACGGCGGACGCGGCAGTCCGTCGTCCGACCCGCCGGGCAGCGCCAGCGGGCCCGCGCAGCGCCGGCACCGGGTGGGCGCGCGGCAGCTCCCGCACGCCAGCGCGGGCACGTACCCGCGGCGCGGCACCTGGATCAGCACCGGAGCGCTGGCCGCCAGCGCGGCGCGCGCGGCGTCGAACGCGATCGACGGCAGCCGGGCCGACCGCGCCGCCGCGTCCTTGACCTCCTGCCAGTCGCTGTCGCCGACGGCGGCGACCCTCGGCGCAGCCGTGCGCAGCGTCTCGCGCGCCGCGACCACCTCGTGCGCCCACCCGCTCTCCACGAGCAGCTGCGCCTCCGCCGTGCGCGCGAACCCGCCCACCAGGAACGCGGCCCCCGTGAGGTGGGCGCGCTGCACCAGCACGTCCCGCACGTTCGGGTACGGCATCCTCGGTTCGGAGTGCAGGTCGTCGCCGTCGTCCCACACCACGACCAGGCCGAGGTCCGCGACGGGCGCGAACGCCGCCGCCCTGGTGCCGATGACGACCCGGACCGAGCCGCGCCGCACGGCGAGCCACCTCTTGTACCGCTCGGACGGCCCCAGGTCGGCCGACAGCGTCACCACACCGGTCTCCCCCACCAGCGCCGCGCACGCCGCTCGCAACCGCGCCACGTCGCGGTGGTCGGGCACGACCAGCAGCACGCCCTTGCCGGTGCTCGCGACCGTCGCCGCCGCCTCGGCCAGCCGCGCGGGCCAGTCCTCGGCGGGCAGCGCCTGCCACACCGCGCGCGCCGTCCGACCGGAGAGCAGCGCGTCGAGCAGGTTGGGCCCGAACGGGTACCGCGTCCACCCGGCCGCCACCGGCACCTCGGGCGGCGGGGCCGGTTCCGGCGACGGCTGCCCCTCCGCTCTGGCGTGCCTCGGCGGGATCGCCATCCGCAGCACGTCGATCAGCGTGCCCGCGAACCGGTCCGCGACCACGCGGGCCAGCTCCGCCACCTCCGGCGACAGCACCGGTTCCGGGGACGTCACCCGTTCCAGGTACGTCAGCTTCTTCCCGTACTCCGAACCCTCCACCCGTTCGAGGAGGAACCCGTCGACGAGCTGACCGGCGAACCGCACCCGCACGCGGCACCCCGGAACCGCGGCCTCGGCCTGGTCCGCCGACACCTGGTAGTCGAACGCCCGGTCCAGGTGCGCGAGCGGGACGTCCACACAGACGCGCGCGACCGGCAGCACCTCGGCGGGGGTGCGTTCACCACGCCTCGTCGTCGCTTTGCTCGCCATGCCCTTTGGTCTACCAGAGGAGTACGACAGGAAAGCGCTCGGACCGGAATTGTCGGACCCCGCCGCTACCTTGTCCTCAGAACTCGCGAACCAACGGGGGTAAGGACGTGAAACGCACCGCGGTGGCGCTGGTCGCCACGACATCGTTGCTGATGAGCGCACCTTCGGCCGCCTCGGCCGCCGAGGCGCGGTGGGCTGGCGGCTGGGGGGCGTCGCCCCAGGCGCCGGTCGCGGGCTTCGAGCCGAACTGGTCGCGGGAGGGCTTCGCGGACCAGAGCGTCCGGCAGGTGGTCCGCGTCACCGCGGGCGGCCCGCTGCTCCGAGTACGACTGTCCACTGTGCACAGCGGCCCGGTGTCGCTCACGGGGGCGACGATCGCCCGTGCCGCCGACGGGGGCGCGGTGCGGCCGGGGTCGGTGCGGCGCCTGACCTTCGGGCACCGCGCGGGCGTGGAGATCCCGGCGGGGCGCGAGATCGTGAGCGACGCGGCCGCCCTGCCCGTCGGTCCGCTCGACGAGGTGGCGGTGACGCTGCACTTCGCGAGACCGACCGGCCCCGCGACGTTCCACGCGAGTGCCCTCGCGACCAGTTTCCGGGCGTCGGGCGAGCACCTGTCCGACACGTCGGCCGCCGCGTTCACCGAGACCACCCGCTCGTGGTACTTCCTGACGGGCGTCGACGTGCTGGACACCTCGCCGAGACGTGGCACGGTCGTGGCGTTCGGCGACTCCATCACCGACGGCGTGGGGTCGACGGTCGACGCCGACAACCGCTACCCCGACGAGCTGGCCGAGCGGCTGCGCGGCCGGTTCGGCGTCCTCAACGAGGGCATCGGCGGCAACCGCGTGCTCAACGACTCGCCCTGCTTCGGGGAGTCCGCGACGAAGCGCTTCACGCGCGACGTGCTGGGCAGACCGGACGTCCGCACGGTGGTCGTGCTGGAGGGCATCAACGACATCATCTCCAGCGACGTCGAGTTCGAGTGCTTCGTCCCGAACCCGGAGGTGACCGCCGCCGAGGTGATCGCGGGCCACCGCACCCTCATCCGGCAGGCCCACGCGCGGGGTGTGCGGGTCGTCGGCGCGACGCTGCTGCCCGTGAAGGGGTTCGCCACCTACGGCGAGCGCATCGAGGCGGTGCGCTCGGAGGTGAACGCGTGGATCCGCACGTCCGGCGAGTACGACGCCGTGGTCGACTTCGACCGCGCACTGGCCGACCCCGCCGACCCGCGCGCTCTGCTGCCCGCGTACGACAGCGGTGACCACGTGCACCCCAACGACGCGGGCTACCGCGCCATGGCCGCGGCGGTGGACCTGAGAGCGCTGTAGATGCGCCTGATCGTGCTGTGCGGCCTGCCGGGGGCGGGCAAGACGACGCTGGCGAGGAAGCTGGCGGCGGAACTGCCCGCCATCCGCCTGTGCCCGGACGAGTGGATGGCCGCACTCGGGGTCGACCTGTTCGACGAGCGCTTCCGCGCCGCCCTGGAGGCGGTGTTCTGGCGCCACGCGCGGGCCCTGCTGGTGCAGGGGGTGACGGTGGTGCTGGAGAACGGCTTCTGGTCGCGCGCGGAGCGGGAGGTGGTGTTGCGGGAGGGCAGGGCGCTGGGTGCGAGCGTGGAGCTGCGGTTCCTGGACGTGCCGTTCGAGGAGCTGGTGCGACGGCTGGAGGTGCGCAACGACCAACCGGGGATGGTGCCGATCACGCGGTCGATGCTGGAGCACTACACGACCCAGTTCGAACCACCGGACGCGGCTGAGATCGCCCTGTTCGACCCTGTCCGGGAGTGAGTGTGGGAGGAGGGGCGGTATCGGGCCGCGGCTGCCCTGGGGCCGCTGGCTGACGGTCGGCGGGTTGACCTGAGTAGCCGAACGGTCTGAGAAACCTGACGGCTCGGCTCGGCTGTGCTGGGTTGAGTTGGGTTGGGTTGGGTTGGGTCAGACTCGGCTCGGCTGGCTGGCTCGACTGGGCTACTGGCATTGGCTGAAGCCAGTCAGGACGGGTCACGTCGGTTGCACCAGGCGACAGGTTCAGCCACGCCGGCTGCGCCTCGCTGGCTGGACCCGCCATGCTCGGCCAGATGAGGCAGCCGGTCGGCAAGCTCAGCGAGGCCGGTTGGTCCAGTCGCGCAGGGCCCGATCAGGTTCGTCAACTCGTCCAGCGATCAGGTTGGTCAGGT
>NZ_DBNGPQ010000144.1:0-7410 GCF_057122925.1 Umezawaea sp.
CGGCGGCTGCCGGTTCCAGCGGGGATGGCCGATGTGGCTCGGGGACGCCTCGATCCGCCCCTGCGACCGGGCTCCAGGGCAGGTGGTGACCGCCTGCCCGATCCACCGGGGCAAGGGGCGAGTCCCCCGAGCGGGATCGGCCACGGTCGCGTGGGCGGCGTCCCGTTCCGTGGTGGGTTGCTGCTTTTGTTGCTCTAGCGGCGTTCCAGCGCTGAGAGCAGGCGGGGTAGGGAGCTGCCCAGGCCCCAGCGCTTGCCCAGTTCGGCTACCTTGTCCGGGTTTGCCGGTGCGGCTGGTACGTGGTCCGGGCGGTCCTTGACCACCGGTGCGTCCACCGCCACGGTGACCACCGTGGGGGCCGCAGCCAGGTAGCTCTCCGCCGCGATGAGGCTGTTCCTGGCCCTGGTGGTGAGTTTGCGGTCTCGCGGGTCCGTCACCGCTGCGAGCAGTGCTTCCAGGGAGCCGAATTCGGTGATCAGCTTCGCCGCTGTCTTCTCGCCGATGCCCGCCACGCCCGGCAGGCCGTCGGACGGGTCGCCGCGCAGCACCGCCATGGCGGCGTAGGCCTCGCCCGCCGAACCCACCGGCAGCGCGTACTTCTCGGCCAGTTCCTCCGGGCCCAGCAGTTCCGCCTTCGCCCAGCCCCGGCCCACGTACAGCACTCGGACCTCGGTGGGGGTGTCGCGCACGACCTGGAAGAGGTCGCGGTCGCCCGTCACGACCTCCACGGGGTCCTTCTCCTCGTGGTGGGCGAGGGCGCCGATGACGTCGTCGGCCTCGTAGCCCGCCGCCTCCGCCGTGCAGATGCCGACCGCGTCCAGGACTTCCATGATGATCGGGATCTGCGGTGTGAGGGTGTCCGGTACCTCCTCCGAGCCGTCCGCCGCCTCCGTCGCCACGCGGTGCGCCTTGTAGGAGGGCAGGGCGTTGGTGCGGAACTCGGGGCGCCAGTCGGCGTCCATGCACGCGACCAGCCTGCTCGCGCGGCGCTCGGTGATGACGCGCGCGATCGTGTCGACGAAGCCGCGCACCGCGTTGATCGGGGTGCCGTCCGGTGCCGTCATCGATTCGGGCAGCGCGTAGAAGGCGCGGAAGTACAGGCTGGCGGAGTCGAGCAGAACCAGGGGTTGGGCCACGCGGCAAGACTGCCAGACGACGGCCCACTAGGCTCGGCGGCATGTCGACGAGTGTTGGTCCCATCGATGTTGACGCGCTGCGCGCCCGTCTGGACCGCGCGGGTGCGGCCGCCGCCGCGGCCGACGTGGACGCGCTGCTGATCTCGCCCGGCTCGGACCTCGCCTACCTGCTCGGGGTGGGTGGCACGTCGTTCGAGCGGCTCACCTGCCTGGTGCTGCCGGTCGGTGGCGCACCGGTGCTGGTCGTGCCGAAGCTGGAGGCGCCGGGGTACGCGGGGCTGCCGACCGACGAGCTGGGCGTCGAGGTCGCGACCTGGGTCGACGGCGAGGACCCGTACCGGTTGGTCACGGGCGCGCTGCGCGGCACCGGGCGGACCGCCGTGGCGGACATGATGCCCGCGCTGCACGCGCTGGCGCTGCGCGACGCGATCGGCGGCGAGCAGGTGCTCGCCGGGCCGGTGCTGCGCGAGCTGCGGATGCGCAAGGACGCGGTCGAGATCGCGGCGTTGCGCAAGGCCGGTGCGGCGATCGACCGGGTCCACGCCCGTGTCGGCGAGTGGCTGCGCGCGGGTCGCACCGAGGCCGAGGTGGGCGCGGACATCGCCGCCGCCATCGTCGAGGAGGGCCACGCCGTCGCCGAGTTCGTGATCGTCGGATCGGGGCCGAACGGCGCCAGCCCGCACCACAGCCTGTCCGACCGGGTGATCGAGGCCGGTGACGTCGTGGTGGTCGACATCGGCGGGCCGGTGGCCGAGGGCTACTGCTCCGACTCGACCCGCACCTACTCCGTCGGCGAGCCGCGGTTCGCCGACGTGCGGTCCACCTACGCCGTGCTCCAGGCCGCGCAGCAGGCAGCCGTCGACGCGGTTCGCCCTGGGGTGACCGCGTCCGAGGTCGACGCCGCCGCGCGGTCGGTCATCGCCGACGCGGGCTTCGGCGAGTACTTCGTCCACCGCACCGGGCACGGCATCGGCATGGACGTGCACGAGGAGCCGTACATCGTCGGCGGCAACGACCTGGTGCTGGAGGCGGGCATGGCGTTCAGCGTCGAGCCGGGCATCTACCTGCCCGAGCGCTGGGGCGCCCGCATCGAGGACATCGTGGTCGTGACCGGGACCGGCGTGGAGAGCGTCAACAACCGCCCGCACGACCTGGTGGTGCTGCCCGCGTGACGGCGAACCTCGAACCCATCGACAGAGCCATCCTCAAGCAGCTGGCCGCCGACGGCCGGTGCAGCTTCACCGACCTGGCCGAACGCGTCGGCCTGAGCGTGTCGGCGGTGCACCAGCGGGTGAAGCGGCTGGAGCAGCGCGGCGTCCTGCTCGGCTACCGGGCCCGGCTGCACGGCGACGAGATCGGGTTGCCGCTCAGCGCGTTCATCTCGATCACGCCGATCGACCCGGCCGCGCCGGACGACTACCCGAAGCGGTTGGAGCACCTGCCGCAGATCGAGGCCTGCTACTCGGTGGCGGGCGACGCCTCGTACGTGCTGCGGGTGCGGGTCGCGTCGCCGGGGGCGTTGGAGGAGCTGCTCCGGCAGATCCGCGAGGCCGCGAACGTGTCGACGCGGACGACCGTCGTGCTCTCGACGCCGTACGAGGACCGCCCGCCCGCGGTGTGACGCGATCCCGACCCCGTCCTCAGGCGGGGTCGGGCGGCGTCGTGCCGCTCAGTTCGGCCAGCGCCTGGAAGTGCTTGGGCGACAGCCGGTGGACGCCGTCGCCCGCCGAGTCGGCGTGGTCGCCGAAGTACGTGTTCTGGATCGCCAGGTTGCCGACGATCGACCGGGTCGCGCGGGGATCGGCGCGGAACGCCCGACCCGGCTCGTCGACCAGGTCCACGACCAGCAGCGCGCGGTCGTCGTGCGAGAACGTCACGTCGTCGGCGACGACCAGCACCGGGTACGCGCGCCCGGCGGGCACCGACTCCAGCAGGCGCTCCAGCGGGAGCCCCTCCAAGCGGGGGTCGGCCACGACGCTCACCCAGCCGTCGTCGACCTCCTCGCACACCTCGGACCACGCCGCGTCATCGGAGAAGTCGGTGCGCAGCAACGGGGACAGGTCGCTCTCGGGCAGCGGGACCACGTGTCCTCCAGCACTCGGGGAGTGCCACAGACTAGTTCGACGGTGGATCGCGGACCCAGTCGGGCAGCAGGCCGTGCAGGCGGACGGCGACCTCCTCCTGGTCGCGGCCGCTGTCGCCGCCGACGACGGCCGAGAAGACGCCGTGCAGACGTCCTCGACCGAGTTGGGCGGGCCGGGTTCCCGGTCGTCGACACCGAGGTCGCGGCGGAGCGCCTGGAGCTGCTCAAGGAGCAGGTCGCCGATGCCCCTCAGCCCGCTCGGCGAGCGCCAGGTCGACGCCGGCAGGAAGAGGCTCCTGCGCTGCCGCTGTGTGTCGGGCACGGCCGTCAGCGTCGCCACGGCCACGGCGGTCGGGTCCGCGCCCCTGCGCCGGTCGCTGGTGCTCAGGTGGTGCGGGGCGCGGAACTCGTCCGCGACCACGTACACCGCGGCTTCCTCGACGGGGTCGACGTGGTTGTGGAAGGTGCGCGGTGGATGTCCGCGGCTCCCGCAGGCGCGGAGAGCGACGGGCACGACCCGTCCGCCGCACGAGGTCGGCCGGGGCGTCGGCGATCGCCCGCCGCGAGCGGGTGAACCGCGGATCCGCCTCCGAGGGCCGGTCATCAGCCACGGGTGCTCACAACGCCGTGCGATCCCTGCCCGGTACCGCTCGGGCACTGACACCCACTTCGGACGTGGCACTCCTCCGACCGGTCGACTGCGGTCCGATCCTGTTCGACACCTGCCAATCGGTGGTCGGCGGTCGCGGAGAGGACGAACCGCCCCTCAAGTCGACGGGAACCACCAGCGACGCCCGGCCGACCACCGCGATCACCACCGGCGGCAGTCGGGGCATCGGCGAGGTCGTCGCCACCGCCCTGCGGGCGACGTGGGACCGCGCCGACTCCGACCACCTGGTCAACAACGCTGGCCACCGGGCGGACAACCCCGTCGCCGAGGTCACCGAGGCGGGTCTGTACCGGCCCGCGCTTCGACGACAACCGCTGGATCAACGCCCAGGTCATCGAGGTCGCGGACGGCTCTGCCCTCTGGCGGTGCCGGGGCGGGCCGACTTCCTGTCGAAATGACAAGAGGGTAGCCTTCCGACGTGTCCACGACGCGCCGTGCTCGGCAGAAGGTCACCGTCACCGCCGATCTGGTGATCCTGACCATCCGGGAGGGACAGCTCACCGTCCTGCTGGTGGAACGCGCGAACGACCCGTTCGCCGGGAAGCTCGCACTGCCGGGCGGATTCCTGCGGGGGAGGGAAAGCCTCCTCGACACCGCGCGCCGCGAATTGTTGGAGGAGACCGGGCTGGACCCGTCGACCTTCCACCTCCGGCAGGTCGGCGTCTACTCGGCGCCGGACCGCGACCCGCGCGACCCCAGGGTCATCACCAGCGCCTACCTGGCCATCGCGCCGAACCTCCCGCTGCCCGTCGCCGGATCGGACGCCAGGGCGGCGAGGTGGTCGCCGGTGTCCGAAGCCCAGCGGACGGGACTGGCGTTCGACCACGACGAGATCCTCCGCGACGCGGTCGAGCTGGCGCGGGTCGAGTTGCAGTTCACCGCGGTCGCCACGGCGTTCTGCGAAGAGGAGTTCACCATCGGCGACCTGCACGCGGTGTACGAGGTGGTCTGGGGCGTCGAACTCGACAAGCCCAACTTTCACCGCAAGGTCACCGACGTGGACGGCTTCATCGTCCCCACCGGCGGCAAGAGGCCGACGGTGAACGGTCGTCCCGCGGCCCTGTACCGCTCCGGTCCGGCTGACGTGCTGACGCCGCCGATGATGCGGCCCCGGCAGTCCCTGGGCTGACCGGGTCCGGCGACTCCAGGGACGCCACGTGGTCCACGTGCGGTCGGTGGGTCGTCGTGTCCAGCGAGATCACCGTCATCGTGGCCCCGAGCGCCGCGCCCACGATGAACGCGGCCAGGACCGTTCGTGCCGCGACACCCGCTCGGCAGTGGATCTCCATGTCGACTCCGTTCGTGTACGAGTGACAATTGGCTCTACTGAGGAACTTACGTAGCACCAGGGGTTGATGTCAATGTGACAATAACCTACGGTGGTGCCATGGACGGGATGACGGGTGCGCGGGTCGGGTCGGCGGTGGACGTGGTGCTGTTCGGTGAGAGGCGGGGTGTTCTCTCGATCCTCGCCATCGAGCGGGCGAAGGAGCCGTTCCGCGGCTGTCGTGCTTTACCCGGTGGTTTCGTGGAGCCGGGGGAGGGTGCGCGGGACGCGGCGGTGCGTGAACTCCGTGAGGAGACCGGCATCGTCGTGCGGTTGGGGGAACTGGTCCTGGTGGGTCGCTACGGCGCGCCGCGGCGCGATCCGAGAGGGCCGGTGGTGAGCGAGGTCTACTGCGCGTGCGTGGTCGACCCGGCCGACGCGGTGCCCGCGAGCGATGCGCGAGCAGCGGGGTGGTTGCCCCTGGTGGAGTTCCTCCGCCCCGGTGGCCGGGTCGCCTTCGACCACCGGGACGTGGTCGGGGATGCCGTGATCCGGTGGTTCGGTCGTTCTTCGGCTACGGTGTCGAACGGGTGGAGCGCAGGATCGCCGGGTGCAGGAGCGCGGCGGGCCCGCGTCGGTACAGGGTGGCCGGTCGGCCCGCCTGCTGCGGGGCGCGCACGCCCGTCGGTACCAGGAAACCCTTGATCCCGATGATCTTCCGGTGGAAGTTGCCCGCGTCCAACTCCTCGTCCCAGACGGTCTCGTACACCTGGCGCAGTTCGGTCATGGTGAACTCGGGACCGCAGAAGGCCGCGGCCAGGGTGGTGTACTCCAGCTTGTTCCGCGCTCGTTCTACCGCGTCGGCGATGATCTTCTTGTGGTCGAACGCGACTTTGACCCGTCTGCGGAGGACCTTCTCCACGGGTACCCAGGTGGCCGCTCGGGCGTCGCCGCCCGCGGTGGGGGAGGGCAGGTCCGGTACGAAAGCCAGGTAGCAGACCGTGACCACTCGGCGTCGGGGGTCGCGGTCCGGGGCGCCGTAGGTGCGCAGCTGTTCCAGGTGGAGCCCCTGTGGGCTCAACCCGGTCTCCTCGCCCAGTTCGCGCGCCGCTGCGGCGTCGATGTCCTCGGACGTGCTGGCGAGGAAACCGCCTGGTAGTGCGAGTTCGCCGAGGTGCGGGTCGATGCCGCGCTCGACGAGCATGATGTGCAGCGCGCCCGCGCGCACCGTGAGCACCGCGAGGTCGACGGCGACCGCGACCTCGGGGATCGCCCACTCGGCGTCGGCGAAATCCGTTACCCTGCGTGGTCTTCCGTCCACATGCAACAGCATACCCGTGCCCCTTCGGGCTCGGCCGCGTGGAATATTGGTCAGATTGACAAAAATTGAGCGGCTGGGCTAGCGTCCGTCCCCGTTGTGGCCCCCTGTCACGCCACGAACCCAGCTCTTGTCCCCTGTTCCTTCCCGGAGCGCTGTTCCCGCGCCGCGCCGCGAAGGTCCCGCACCACGTCGGAACCTCGTCGGACCGATGAAGAAACCCCTACGGCACAACGTGATGGAGCGAATCCATGATCGTGATCCTGACCGCCCTGGAGAGCGAGTACGCGGCGGTCCTCAGCCACCTCGCCGAAGTCGAGGTGCACAGGCACAAGGCTGGAACGCTGTTCGACGTCGGAGTCCTCAAGGCCGCTCCGGACCGGCGGATCGCCGTCGCCGCGACGGGGATGGGCAACCTGACCGCCGCCGCGCTCACCGAGCGGGCCATCGTGGAGTTCCAGCCCTCCGCGATGCTCTTCGTCGGCGTGGCGGGCGCCCTGCGCGACTGGCTGGAACTGGGTGACGTGGTGGTGGCGACCAAGGTGTACGCCTACCACGGAGGCCGCAGCGAGGACGGGGGCTTCCGCCAGCGCCCGCGCTCCTGGGAGATCTCCCACAAGATCGAGCAGGCGGCACGGCGCGTCCACCGGGCGAGGGACTGGTACCCGTCCGATGGCGGTGGTGCTGTGCCCGAGGTGCACTTCCACCCCGTGGCGGCCGGTGACGTCGTGCTGGACTCCCGGACGTCGGAGCAGGCGCGGCACCTGAACCAGAACTACAACGACGCCATCGCCGTGGAGATGGAGAGCGCGGGCTTCGCGCTCGCCGGTCACCTCAACGACGGCGTCCCGATGGCGACGGTGCGCGCCATCAGCGACCACGCGGGCGGGACCAAGGACAACACCGACGGGGAGGGCTGGCAGGCGGTCGCCGCGC